>JAVETN010000001.1:0-300000 GCA_034006035.1 Desulforegulaceae bacterium | reverse complement strand
AAAAGGAAAAATTAACACAAACCTAAAAATCAATTTTTTAAAAAACTGTTTTTCCCTTCCAAAATATGAAGCATAAAAAAAACTCACACCTGCAAAAAATATCCAAAACCCATAAGAAGGAGAAAACCTTGCTGAAGGATTTTTAATTACCTCTTCTGAACCAAATTTACCCAGGATAAAAAGAAGAAAATAAAAAAGAGCCCACACAAAAAAAAACTTTAATATTTTTATTAATCTTTTTTCAGCTCTTAAAATTACAAGCCCTAAAATAAGAAAAAAAACAAAGCAAGACCTGCCTGAAATATCTTGTATAAACAAAGGGGTCCCAGAAACTATCCTGTTTGGAGACAAAGAAAAAAAACAAGGATTCAAAAGCCCTGAAATCATAATTAAAACGGCTGTAAAATCCACAAAATCAATTTTATTTACAATCTTTTTTAAAAAAACCAATTTTATTTTTTCAAACTTTCAAGATAGTTTTTTGCCACTTGTGATGGAGGATAACCCATTACAGCTATTTTTGAATTAAGACTTTGAAGGGTTTCAAGGTCAAGGCTTAAAAACACAGGTGAAAGTATTTTTTCAATTTCAGGGTGTTTTATAAGAACTTCCTTCCTTATCACAGGACAGGGAGAATAAATTGGCTGAACACTTTTTGTATCTTCAAGAACATAAAGTCCAAGGGCTGAAAGAGCCCCATCTGTTGAATAAGTCATGGAAAAATTTACCCCGTCTGTGTTAAGAGCTGCTGCTTTTAAAGTAACAGATGTATTTGTTGAAGAAAGTGAAACAAGCTGGGAGTTTTTCAGCTTAAATCCGTATACCTCCTCAAATGCAGGCAAAGCATCAAATCTTGTTATAAAAGAATCTGAAGCTGCAAGTTTTACCTGGTTTCCTTTTCTTACAAATTCTGCAAAATCTTCCATGGTTTTTAAATTGTTTTTTTTGCAAAAATCTTTTCTTCCGGCTATAGCCCAGCCATTGCTTGCAGGAGCAGGTTCAAGCCAGACAAGGTTGTTTTTTTCAAAATCAAGCTTTTTTATTGTTTCATAACCTTTTTTAAAATCATTGAATAAAGTCCTGTCTTTTATATCAAAGAAAAAAGGCCCGTTTCCTGTATATTCAGGATAAATATCTATTTGATCTGATTTAATTGCAGTTCTTAAAATACTGGTGGCTCCAAGCTGAATTTTATCTTCAACTTCAAAACCTTGATCTATAAGCGAATATTTAATTAAGTTGCCTAAAAGCAAACCTTCACTGTCTATTTTGGACGAAACCCTTATTAAACCCTTTGCCCATAAGTCAGAAGCAACAAAAAATACAAATAAAAAACAAATAAAAACTTTTTTCATTTTTACACCTGATATAAATCATTAAAAGTGTTTACAGATAAAAACAAATACAAAACAATAGTTGAAAACAAACCAGCTTTATGCTTTCTATTATATCAGTAATCATCAGAAAACTAGGACTTTATTTCATTTAGCAAAGGTAAAAAGTAAGTTAAAAAGTTTGGTCTTCAAAACATTGAAAATGTTTCATTAATTTAAATTTAAGCCTGAAACAAAAAGTTGAATAAAAAAACTTTGTTCAACTTTAATTTATAAGGAATTAAAAATGAAAGGAATTAAAATGAAAGGAATTAAAATGAAAAAAAAATTGTTTTTACCTTTTGATTATTGCAATTCTTCTAGCCTGGGTTTTGGGGTGCTCTTCTAGCAGCAGTTCTGACTCCTCATCTTCCTCAGTATCAGGAGTTGCCTCTAAAGGACCTTTAAGTGGCTCAGAAATAACATTTTACAAAATAACCAATGAAGGTAAACCAGGTGAAAAACTTGGCAGCACAACTACAGATTTAAGTGGTAATTATAAAATTGACTTAGCATATTCAGGGCCTGTACTTGTAATAGCTAAAGGCGGAAAATACAAAGATGAAGCAACAGGCGAAAAAGTTGAGCTAAAAACTGAACTAAGAGCTGCAATTGCAGATGCTTCAACTACAACCAAAGCTTCAATCACTCCGCTTACAGAAATTGCTGTACAAGATGCTATAAATTCAGGTGGTCTAAAACCTGAAATTATTAAAGCCTCAAATAAAAAAATAGGCCAGCTTGTCGGAGATGACACTACTGATATTACTTCAGTCATGCCTTTTGATCCAGAAGATGAGGGTACGGCCAAAACTGAGATTGAAAAAAAATACACCCTTCTTCTTGCCGGAATTTCTCAAATGCTTAAAGAAGTTGAAGATCTGGGAAAGTTAATGGCTGAGATGTCTGAAGACATAAAAAACGGCCAACTCAACAATAAGGCAAAGTCTCTTAATTCAGCAGTAGAAGAATATACAACTAACAATAAGTCTAGCAAAGACTGGGCTAAAAAGACTAAAGATTCATTGTCAGAAGCTATCACTGCAGCTGAAAAAGGCTTTAAACCAACAGGCTCACTTGCAGATGCAAAAAAGGCTTTAATAGATTTTATTAAAGTATTTGAAAAAGATGAAACCGATTTAAGGCTTGAAGACATAGAAAGCAGTCTTGATGAGTTTCTACACTTTATGAATACTATGCCTGATGAACCTGAAGCCCACCTAATAAACTCCATAGCTATTATTCTGAATCTTTATAATGACCCTTTTGTTGATAAGATAAAAAAGGAATTTGACATTTTTGATCTAAATGATGAGGGAATCAATGAAAAAATTTCAGAGTTTGTCAAAACACTTTTTACAGCTTCAGGAAAAGAAAACATCGAAAGTTTAATTAAAAGCATTGAAAAAAAACTTGAGCTTCTTAAAGATGAGCTTAATCAAATAAAAATTTCAGATGATGAATTTTTCACTTTAAGTCTTACAGGATTTGACACTATAAGGTTTGATAAAACAGATGTTTTATTAATCCATGCTTTTGTTGAAGGCGGACTTGCTTGTGTAAATCTATTACAAGCACATAATCTTGAAGTAGAAAACTGGGAGTTTGAATTAAACGGTGAAAAATATGATTATCTAACCTATGATGATTATTTAATTGATTCAGATTTAGCAGATAAACTTTTTTTCAACAACAATCCAAAATTACTAACATTTTCAGAATCTAAAAATGATGAACTAGCAAGTTTAGAAACAAATATTTTAAATGCTTCAAAGTTATTTAAAGAAGCAATTAATAGAATTGAACTACCCGCAGATCCTTCAAAAAATTCAAGAGCACAGCATGCCTTTGATATAACAAACACTCTTGAAATTGAAATGCTTAAACAATTGGCAGGGGTAACATTATCAAATCTTGAAACTGTGCTGTCTGATTCTAGTGCATCTTTTACTCTTGTAGACAATAAAAGAAAAAAAGACTCACAAAAATATAAAGTAATAGGTGATTATGCATATTACACAGCTACCCATGAATTATATGAGACAGAGTTCAAACCAAATCCATTTGCTAGAGAAAAAGAACTTACTATTGCAGATTTTTTTAAAGGAAAAACTGATTTAAGAAAGCTAATTAACAATGAAACCGATTTATATGAACCAGGAACACCTGAGCTTACCAAAGATTCTTTAGAAGAAATTGATTATGAGTGGAAAATACCTGCAAAAGAGCTAAAAAAAGCTTCAATAACAATTGACGGCAAAATTGACGACTGGAAAGAAATTTCTCCAGTATTCAAAGATTTTGGTATTGAAATAAAAATGGCTAAAAGCTTAGAACCTAGCAAATTAAACTTTTTAATTAATGTTTATGATGAAAAGGAAGTTTCCCCAAATTTTTATATAAATATAGACTACTACAAACCTTTTGATTACAATTATCAATATGATGACCCTAAAGACTTAGATCTTCATGTAGACGGGTCATATGATGATTCTAAATTATCAATTGATGAAAAGAACTCATTCCTAAGTGATAAACCTTATGAATTAAAAAGTTCTGGAAAATCATTAGAATTTGCTATTAACATTAACAACTGGAATTTTCTAGAAGACAAAATGGTTACAAACGTTGTGATGGACCTTTGGGATCTAGAACATAATTTAAATAACTATGGCTATGCTGAATTCAAACTCTATTAAATAAAGAAAAAAAGGGGGGAAAATTCTCCCCCCAAACTAACCATGAAAAAAATCCTATCCTTTTCAATTTTTTATATTTTTTTAATTATATCCCCAGTTTTTGGCTCCCAATTTTATTACAAAACAAATTATATTTCAGAAAAAGAAAAACTGATGAACGGCCCTGTGCTTACCAGGGTTAAAAGATTTACCACCCATAAAGATTATGTTTTTTTAATTAAGGCAGATTCTGTTTATTTTGAAAAACAAAAAATTGGATTTTTTAAAACCGCTTTGATAAAAAAACTTAAAGCAGACAAAGTTTATGTTGATTTTAAAAAAAACAAAGAAACAAAGCTTTCATTTAAAGCTCAAAATGGCTATTTCTCAATGGACTTAAAAAAAATATCAATAAAATCTCCCAAACTTATTTATCCTGAAAATCTTAAAAACCCTGAAAAGATAATTATTGATTTCAATAAAAAAATTTCCCTGATTTACAAAAACAAAGTTGAAGAATTTGCATTTTAATCAATAACTTGAAACTTATATTATTTCCAAGCAACTAGTTTTAGTTTTTACTAATCCGCCCCATGGAACAAAACACTCCTAAAACACTTAAACCTGAAAAAAGAATAAAAGAAATTTTCATGGTAGCAAGAAACAAATCCTTTGTTTCATAGGAAACTTCAAGCTCTCCCATTAAAACAGAAAAAAGAAAAGTAATAAAAGTCATGCTTACAAGCATTCCAATTGTTCGCATTGTTGCAACAAAACTTGCAGCAAATCCATAATATTTTGATTCAACAGAGCTCATTACCGCATTCATATTCGGAGAAGAAAAAATTGCAAACCCTGTTCCCATTATAATTAAAATCAAATAAATATTTACTATGGAAGTGGTTTCAGTGACAAAAGAACATAAAAATAAAGAAACAGCACAAACTGCCATTCCCAAAGTAGCAAGTTTTGAAGAGGAAAACCTATCTGAAAGTCTTCCTATAACAGGAGAAAAAACTGCCTGGATAACAGGCTGGGCTATGAGAATAAATCCGGCATCCCTGGCAGAAAAACCTTTGATCACTTGAAGATAAATAGCAAAAAGAAAAGTGATCCCAAAAGAAGAGGCATAGTTTATCATTGTTGCAAGGTTACTCAGAGCAAAGACTCTATTATTTCTAAGAAGTAAAACATTTAATATGGGAAACTTAACATAGGATTCAAATACAACAAAACCAACAACTCCAAGAAGTCCTGCTATAAAAAGATAAACTCCCCAGGCTGAGGTATCAAGTCTTGTAGCACCAAGAATAAGGAGAAAAAGAGCTGCCATATAAATTATGGTTCCGCCCCAGTCAAACCTTTCATTTTCTGCTTCTTTCCATTCTCCTTTTAATTTAAAAAAAGTAAGATAAAGGGCAATAAGCTGAAAAGGAATTACAAGAACAAAAACAAACCTCCACCCTATTCCTGTTACAAGAAGTCCTCCAAGGCCCGGGCCGGCTGAAAGCCCCAGATAAACACAGGCAACAACTATTCCCATGGCCTTTCCTCGTTTATTTGCAGGAAAAACAGAAGTCAAAATTGCAATACTTGTTGACATTATTAAAGATGCACCTGCACCCTGCAAAAATCTAAGTGCAATAAAAAACACCATGGTTTTGGAAAAAAGAATTATAGCTGTTGTAATTGTAAAAAGAAGGATTCCAAGAGTATAAACTTTTTTTCTTCCTTTAATATCTGCCATTCTTCCGGAAGGAACTAAAAAAAGTGAAATCCCGAGCATATAAGCTGTTTGAATAAGGCCAAGCTCAAAAGCTGATGCTTTAAATTCCATTCCTATTGCAGGAATAGCCACACCAACAGCAGATGTCATATATGGGGTAAAAAACTGGGCTATGGAAACTATTAAAAGTGTTGTTTTTGGATCTGACTTCTGATCTGACAAATTCTTCCTCCATTTTTTTAAATCCTTTTAGCATTTTGTTTTGCTAAAACCAACTGAGTTATTTTAATAAGCTCCCTTAAGCTGGAACTAATCTTTTTAAATTTTAACCAAAAAGATTGAACTTTGTATTGGAACAGGCTTCCCAGGATTTAGAAAAAATCCCTTTATCAATATTTTTTGTCATCTTTTTATATGATTTGATCCCGGGGATATCAAGAGTTTTCATGGAAGCCGCCTGAAAAAACACCTGCAATGACTGTGTTTTTCTGCTATAGATTGATTGTTAATGGTTTAGCAATTAAAAAAACTTTAAAATACAAATTTGAACAAAAAACGCTTTAATTCCACAAAGATTTTATTAAAAAACTCAACAAAATAAAAACCAAAAACTTAAAATCTTGAAACAAAAACAAACCTTCTTAAAATCAGGGAGACAGAAATGCAAACAAAAATTACAAAATTGCTTGGGATAAAACATCCCATAATCCAGGGGGGGATGCAGTGGGTTGGAACACCTGAGCTTGCATCTGCTGTTTCAAATGCAGGAGGACTTGGAATTGTAACAACCCTTATAAGCCCCACACCTGAAGAGGCTTTAAAAGAAATTAAAAGAGCCCTTGATATGACAGACAAGCCAATTGGTGCTAATTTAACAATCCTGCCTACTTTAAAACCAGTTCCATACAATGAATATGCAAAAGCAATTGCCAAATCAGGAGTTAAAATTGTTGAAACAGCAGGAAAAAATCCTGAAGAGTTAATGCCAATTTTCAAAGAAGCCGGCATAAAAGTTATTCATAAATGCACAACAATTCAGCACGCAAAAAAAGCAGAAAAAATTGGCTGCTGTGCAGTAACCCTTAATGGATTTGAATGTGCAGGACATCCCGGTGAAAATGATATTCCGGGCCTTATCCAGATTCCAAGGGCAAAAGATCAGTTAAGTATTCCAATAATTGCATCTGGTGGTTTTGGCGATGGGAGAGGCCTTGTTGCAGCACTTAGTCTTGGAGCTGAAGCAATAAACATGGGAACAAGATTTCTTGCTACAAAAGAAGCCCCTGTCCACGAAAATGTTAAAAAAGCCCTTGTAAATGCAGATGAAAACCAGACCAAGCTAATTTTTCGCACCCTTAACAATACAACAAGAATTTATAAAAATAAAATTGCAAAAGAAATTATTGAAATGGAAAAAAGAAATGCCTCTATAGAAGAGCTTGCACCTCTTGTAAGCGGAATAAGAGGTAAAAAAGTTTTTGAAACAGGAGATCTTGATTACGGAGTATGGACAGCAGGAATGGTTGCTGGAATCATCAATGATATCCCTTTGGTTGATGAACTTATTAAACGAATCATTGCTGATGCTGAAAATATAATAAAAACACGGCTTATGGGAATAGTTGAAAATCAGGGGTAAAAATAAAAGCCCGGCTTTATAAATTAAAAGCCGGGTTTTATATTAAACCAGTATTTTTCAGGCTCAATTAAGATTAGAGCTTAATCAGTCAGGGGAAACCATGGTTGATTTCCACTGAATTTCTCCAGATTACTTTGATTTACTATTAACTGACCATTTATTTGGATAGCACCAGTTTTTTATTATCTTTTTTTATCTAGTACCAGCCTCTTAATTTCATTACATCTGCAACTTTTTTAACTGAAATCATGTAAGCTGCATCTCTTATTGAAACTTTATATTCTTCGCTTAAAGCCCAAATATCGTTAAATGCACTGACCATTTTTTCTTCCTGTTTTTCTTCTACTTCTTTTTCTGACCAGTAATAGCCGTATCTGTTCTGTACCCATTCAAAATATGATACTGTTACTCCACCTGCATTTGTTAATATATCTGGAGTAACTACAACTCCTTTTTCCTTAAGTATTGAATCTGCTTCTGAAGTAACCGGTCCATTTGCAGCTTCACATACCAATTTAGCTTTTATTGATTTTGCTTCTTTTTCTGTAATTGCATTTTCAAGGGCTGAGGGTAAACATATATCAACTTCTAAATTCCAGAATTCATCCAAAGAAATCATTTTTGCTTTTGGATAGTCTGCTAAATTTTTATTTTGGTCAATATAGTCAGCCATATCCTGGAAATCCAGTCCATTTTCATTGTAAATAGCGTAAGTTCCAACTGAGGGAGCCCATTCAGCTATAGCAACGATCTTAGCTCCCTGCCGCTCTATGTTTTTAGCTGAATATCTGCCTACATTACCAAAACCCTGGATTGAAACTTTAGCTTTGGTAATATCGACACCAATTTTTTTAGCTGCTTCTCTTGCAATAACGCTTACTCCAAATCCTGTAGCTTCGTTTCTTCCTAAAGATCCACCCCAAGGTACCGGCTTTCCAGTTAGCACACCCATATTGTTTTCTCCGGTAAGCTTGATATACTCGTCTACCATCCAGGCCATTACCTGCCCGTTGGTACCAACATCTGGAGCAGGAATATCTATTTTTTCTCCTAAATATTTATAAACTCCACGGATATAACCTCTGGCTAATCTTTCAAGTTCACCCTGGGATAATTTAAGAGCATCAACAGTTACTCCTCCTTTTCCTCCACCATAAGGAACGTCCATAACTCCGCATTTAAATGTCATCCATACAGACAAGGCTTTAACTTCATCTGGATTAACTCCCGGGTGAAATCTTATTCCGCCTTTTCCAGGCCCAATAGCATCATTGTGCAATGCTCTGTACCCCTTAAACACTTTTAATTTCCCATCATCCATTCTAACTGGAATTGAAACCTCGATCATTCTCATTGGTTCTTGAAATAATTCGTAAACGTCTGGTCCCAGGCTCAATGCATCACAAGCTTTTTTAACTTGTGCCTTGGCATTATCCAGTGGATTTAAATTTTCTTTTGACATTAAAAAGACCTCCTGTAATTTAGAATTAAATTCTTAACATATAAATTTTAACATAATAAAACCTAAACATTAAATCTGAAGTGAACAAGATCCCCGTCTTTTACTATATATTCCTTTCCCTCAATCCTCATTTTGCCCACTTCCTTAATTTTTGCTTCAGAGCCAAATTTAAAAAGATCATCGCAGGAATACACTTCCGCCTTGATAAATCCCCTTTCAAAATCACTGTGAATAATTCCTGCAGCCTGGGGAGCCCTGATTCCTGTTTTAAATGTCCATGCTTTTACTTGTTTTTCTCCAGCTGTAAAATATGTTGAAAGTCCAAGAAGATTAAAAGTACTTCTTATCATTTTTGAAAGCCCTGATTCTGAAAGCCCCATTTCTTTTAAAAACTCTTTTCTTTCTTCAAGATCACCAAGAGATGCTATTTCAGCTTCAATTTTTCCACTGATAACTACAATTTCAGAATTTTCCTCTTTTGCAAGTTCTCTTACTTTTTGTACTGACAAGGGTTCTTTTTCAAGCCCTGATTCATCCACATTACAACAATACAATACCGGCTTCATTGTAATGAGATGAAGATCTTTCAAAGCTTCCAGCTCTTTTTCCTCCAAATCTACTGATCTGGCAGGAAAACCCCTTTCAAGTGCTTCAGAAACTTTTTCAAGAATCGGTTCAAGAAATTTTGCCTTTTCAGATATTTTTTTATCGTGATTTTTTTTCATTCTGGGAAGGTTAAACACTCGTTTTTCAACAGTTTCCAAATCTGCAAGGGCAAGCTCTGTATTTATAACCTCTATATCATCAGCTGGATCAACTTTTCCATGAACATGGGTAACATCATCATCTTCAAAACATCTAACAACATGCAAAATTGCACCTACCTGCCTTATGTTTCCAAGAAACTGATTTCCAAGTCCTTCGCCTTTTGATGCTCCCTTTACAAGCCCTGCAATATCCACAAACTCCACACTGGCAGGAATAGTGGCTTCAGGTTTAAAGATTTTGCTTATTTTTTCAAGCCTTGGGTCCGGGAGATTAACTATGCCTATATTAGGCTCTATGGTGCAGAAAGGATAATTTGCCGCCTCGGCAGGGGCTGAAGTCAAAGCTGAAAAAATAGTTGATTTACCAACATTGGGAAGCCCCACAATACCGCAGTTTAACATTGTAAAAAAATTCTCCTGATCTAAAAGATTAATTCTTTATTAAAAAAACAACTCCTGAATTCATAAATAAAATTATATCCAGGAAATACTTAAGCTCACAATTTTAAAAGCCATAATTTTCAAAACTTTAAATAATAAAAAATTTATAAAAGATTTGCCATGAAAAAATATATCTTTTATGAATTAATAAAATTTCAGCCTGAATTAAGGGGTTTTTTATTAAATAAGACCACTGCCCTTTTGAGCATTTCTAATTATTTTTTTAAAACCAAATAAAACAAAGCTTTGTAAAACAATTGTAATATTAAATTTTGCCCTGTATTTTCCCCAAAGAATACCTTATTTGTTTATATCCTTAAGGTTTATAATTCTGATTTTTTTATTTTGCTTTTTATTTTAACAGCGAATTATATATAATTTTGATCGCTTGTCATTAGTTTGGAGGAAAAAATGGTTTTTAAGTCAACAGAAAGGGTTAATTTTTATTCCCACCTTGGTGGAATTATTGCAGCTGCAGCAGGAGCAGTCCTGCTTATTAAACAAACAGACTCTTCTCCATCTTCTCTTTTAGTATGCCTTGCTTATATTTTATCTGTGATCTTTCTTTTTTCAGCAAGCACCCTTTATCATGCTTTCAAAAAAGAGGAAAACGAGCTTTCTTTCTGGAGAAAAATGGATAGGGTTGCAATTTTTTTCATGATAGCTGGAACATATACCCCTGTTTGTTATTTTTGCCTTGAAGGTGCCTGGAGATGGGCAATGATTGGAATCCAATGGGGACTTGTAGGCTTTGGATTAATTTCCCAGATATTTTTTCCAAGAGCTCCAAGAGTGTTTTACGCAAGCGTTTATCTTGCCATGGGATGGTCAGCAATTTTCCCAATAAAACAAATTCTTTCCAATATGACAACCCCCCAGCAAAGCCTTCTTTTTGCAGGAGCTGCTGCATTTACAGCCGGAGGAATAATTTATGCTGTCAAAAAACCCAGTTTTTTCCCAGGTGTCTTTGGATTTCATGAGCTTTTCCATTTTATGGTTCTTTTAGGAGCAGTTTTTCATTACATAATGATTTATAATCTTTTTGCAAATTATAGCCTGCTCTTGTAAATCACAAAAAATTTAGTATGCTGGCCGCAAATAAATCTTGAAAATGGAAATTAAAATGAATTCTCAAAATAAAGCCGGCATAAAAAACTATAAAAAACTGATTAAAAATGAAGTTCTACTTTTTAGTAAAGAATATAAATCCTATTTTAAACCCAATGAATCCAAGCCTAAAAAAATAGGTCAGCCTTTTCTTTTAAAAAACAAAGATGCTAAAACAGGAGTTCTTCTTATTCACGGGTTAATGGCCGCTCCTGAGGAAGTAAAAGAACTTGGGGAGTTTTTCTTTTCAAAAGGATTTAGCGTATATGCCCCAAGACTTGCTGGCCACGGGACCTCACCTGAAGATTTATCATCCAGAAAATACAATGAATGGATTGAGTCTGTTAACCGGGGCTATGAAATTATAAAAAACCTTTGTGACAATGTAATTGTTGCAGGTTTTTCAACAGGAGCAGGAATTGCACTTTTCCAGGCTCTTAACTATCCTGATAGATATAAGGCTGTTATTTCAATAAGTGCTCCTTTAAAATTTAAAAGTTTTTCAGCCAACTTTACTGAAATAGCAGATTTTTTCAATAAAATACCTGATAAAAACCTGGATAAATTTAAAAAAATCTTTGTTAAAAACCATCCTGACAATCCCCATATAAATTACAAAAGATGCCCTATAAGCTCAATTGCAGAGGTTAGAAAAATGATGAGAAAAGTTTATAGAAAACTTCCTTATCTTTCCCTTCCCTCCTTGATAATTCAGGCTGACAAAGATCCAAAAGTGGATGGAAAAAGCGGAATGAAAATTTATTCAAGAATAAAAAACCCTTTTAAACTTTATCATGAAGTTAATTTTAATGAACATGGAATTGTTTTAGGTGAAATTACCAAAAAAACTTTTATTGGGATTGATAGTTTTTTAATTAAAATAAAAGACCAGTTTAAATAAAAAAAGCCGGTTTAAAAACCATGGTAACCGGCAAATTTAATCTTAGCTCACTTTTGGTTGTCTTCTGGGTAAAAAATCTGCCTTGGAAATTTTAAATATGACCTTGAGGGAAGATCATTAAAAACACTTACCCCGGCACCTATAACACTTCCTTCACCAATTCTTACATCTTGTCTAACCATTGAATTACTTCCAAGGAAAACTCCGTTTTCAAGCCTTGATTCTCCATTAAGAACCGCTCCTGTGGAAATATGACAATAATCTCCTAGTCTCACATTGTGCTCAATAACGGCTTTTGTGTTTATTATACAATTAATTCCAACACTTACCCCAGCAGAAATATTAGATGAATGTCCTACTATTGTCCCTTCACCCACCCGTGAATGCTTTGAAACATAAGCTGATGGAGAAATAATAGTTGCAAGCCTGCCTCCAAAAGCAGAAATCATTTCAGCAAGCTGTCTTCTTTTTTTAGAAGTTTTGATATGACCCATGGTGATAAGAAAATAGTTATCTGTTCTTGCATATTTTTTTATTTGGGAATCATCTCCAATAATTTCATATCCAAGAACCTTTTGCCCTACTTTTTCAGGCAAATCCAAAATACCGCCGATTTTATACTTATCCTCCTGCTCAATTACATCAATTGCTGAAACGCAATGCCCCCCGCCTCCAACAAGATAAATTGTTCTTCTCATTAAATCTCCCCCGGTAAAATGCCTGAAAGTTAAAATCAATTCATTGTTTCTTTAGTTGATATACCACTGATATTTCTAGATTTCCAGATTATTTACAAAAAACAAACCCTTAATAGGGATTTTATTTAAATTTTTAATTTTTTTCGAAATAAAACTTGAATAATTTCACAGATTATAAATTTCAGTTTTATAATTCTCAAGGTTGGCTGGATTTGAAAACCAGTTTGCTGTTATTTTAATCCCTTCTTCAAGCCCTGTTTTTGGACTAAATCCTGTAAGTTTTTTTAATTTAGTATTATCACAGCAAAGCCTGTAAACTTCAGAACCTTTAGGTCTTATCCTATCCTTTGCCTGAACAATTTCTGCCTTTGTTCCCATTTTTTCCTGAATTAAATCAACAAGAGCTCCTATGGAAATTTCCCTTCCTGATCCAATGTTTAGGAATTCTCCTGAAGTTTCATCAGATTCAGCAACTGCAATAAGGCCAAGACAAGTATCTTTTACAAAATTAAGATCCCTGGTTGGAGAAAGGTCTCCAAGTATAAGTTGTTTTTCACCCTTTAAAAGCTGGGTTATTATTGTTGGAATAATAGCTCTTGCAGATTGTCTTGGACCAAAAGCATTGAATGGACGGGCAATGGAAACAGGAAGCTCAAAGGATCTATAAAAACTCCAGGCAATTGAATCAGCTCCTATTTTTGAAGCAGAATATGGGGACTGGGGTTTTAAAGGATGGCCCTCATCAATTGGAACATAATCAGCTGTTCCGTAAACTTCAGAAGTTGAAGTATGAACAACTTTCATACAATTGTTACCAAGAGCTGCCTGGCATATATTCAAGGTTCCTGTAATATTTGTATCAATATAACTCTGGGGGGCAAGATATGAAAATGGAATTGCAATAAGTGCGGCAAGATGAAAAATAACATCAATACCTTCAGTTATCTTTTTTATAAAATAATTATCTCTTATATCTCCTGAAACAACCTCAATTTCGCTTAACCTGTCAATATCTTCAAGCCAGCCCCAGGAATTAAAAGAATTATACTGAGACAAGGCCCTTAAATTACAACCTTTTTCAAGAAGAAGCTCGCAAAGATGGGAGCCTATGAACCCATCAGCCCCTGTTACAAGAACTTTCTTACCCTTTAACTTCATAACTATCTCCCTTTGATTTTTTATTTTAAATTAACAAAAAAACCCAACAAAACTTTAAAAACTCAACTAAATTAATATGATAAATTAAAAAACACCAGATTTAATATAGAAACAATATTGTAAAATAAAAACTTATAAAAAAACCCCTTTAAGTTTTAAAGGGGTTTGAGCTTTTAAATTTTAAATCCATTGATTAATTTAAATATAATCAGCAAGACTTAACCTCATCACTCTTGCTGAAGAAGCCAAAGATGCCTGATAAGCAGTTTCAGAAGCCATTAGATCAGAAATCGCCTTCACAATATCGGCTTCTTCAATCTGAGCCCTGTTTTCTTCATATCTGAATGAAAGATTAGAAACAATTGACTGTCTTGTTACCAGTCTTGACTCTTTCATTCCAATTTTGGCAACCTGACTTAATTGTTTTTCATAATGAGAGTCAAGTCTTGTAAGCGTCCTGTTTATCCCGTCAATATCATTGTTTTCAAGATATTCTTTAAAATCAACAAGGGTATCAAAAAGTCCCCAGGAAACTTCTTCAGTACTTGTATTTGTTAAAACTGCACTATGATTTTTGTTTTGATCAAACCCAAGGGTTACAGCAGCACTTTGCCCTGTTCCCCCTTCTGAAATCGGCCTGTCCAAGCCTGAGTTCCATAAAAACTGAATTTCATTTAACTTTGAGCCGTTTTCCCTGAATTTATATTGATGGGTTTTTGAATCATAACTCACAGTATAGTCAATATTGTGGCCTTCTGCTGCAGATGCCTGTTCCATTTGAAATTCCACATGTTCAGCCAGTTCTTTTCCAGTATAATTCCCAGGTTTGATTGTAAATGAAAGCTGTGGAGAAAACTCACCGTTTTGAGGCAACTCCCTGAAATTAACTCTGTCATTTACACCTTCAATTATTTCAACTCCAAGGGGAAGATTTGTTCCTGAATAATCAAGTGCAGCAGTGCTGTCTATAGTTGGATCAAAGCCAAGAACTTCTGCTGCAGATTTTGAAGAATTTAGGCCTGAACTCCATAAAAGTTCAAAAACTGCTACTCCACTGCCTGAAGCGTCAAATTTAATTTCTCCTGAATTTGAATCAAAGGCTACATCAAGGTTTTCATTTCCTGTTTCAAGCATCATTGTTTTTTTTATTTGAAGAGCAAGATCGTCAAGAGAATAATCATCTGCTGGTATGGTTACAGAGTAAGGTGTTCCGTCAAGAGCAAAATCTATTGTATCATTTACTCCTTCTTCAATTTCTGCCTTTGGAGCAAAACTCAAACCCTTATATTCAAGACTTCCTGTATCATCTGTGTAAACAGGAAATCCAAGGGTGCGGCCAAGATCCTGGGGGCCGCTATTCCAATAAAGTTCAAGGTCTACTGAACCTGGAAATGTATTTGAGGCATCAAACTCAAACCTTACATCTTTACTGTTAAATTTCACTTCAAACTTATCATTAAAGTCTATGTTTCCTACAGCAAGCTTCATCTGGTTTTCAATTTCTTCAGCAAGCTCTTCATTGCTGTATTTACCTGGAGGAACAATAATTGTTTGAAATGTAGTGCCACCGTCAACTGAAAAATTCATGGTGTCATTTACGCCGATCTGAATTATTTTTCCAAGCCTGTTATCACTTACTGCCGGTTCAAATTTTGTATCTGAAATATCAAATCCAAGGTCAGTTCCTATGCTGCGTCCGGAATTTTCGCCTGTTGTCCACAAAAAGTCTGTTTTTATATATCCGTCAAATGAATTTTCATCATAGCTAATTGAATACTTTTTTGTTTCCTTGCTATAAACGGCTTTATAATCAAGTTTGTATCCGTTTTCTTCGGAGGCTTTTGTAAGGGCGTTTCCAACAGCCAGGGCAAGTTTTTCCCTTGAATAGGTTCCATCTGGAATTTCAGCCTTAATTTCAATATCATGGGGCTCAAGGGAAAACTCAACATATTCGTCATGTTCAGCTCCCTGGGTAAGCCTTACTTCTATATCTGCGAATCCGTCTTTATCAAGATCAAGATCAAAGGCATCTTCTGTACCTTTAATTGTTTCAGGAAGACCATAACCTGGATCATTATTCACCTTCCACTCTTTAAGATCTCTGTTCCAAACAAATTGGAGAGGAGCCAGTTCAAAGCTACCTTTGTCAATGGCCTCGTAATTTTTGACCTCTAACTTGACCTGATCGTTTTTAAGAGATTCCCCTGCTTTTATATTGCCAACTTTAAATCCGCCTCTTATGGTTTCTTTAAAATCTATTGAATTATTTGTTGAGTCAACAACAACCTGATCATCCCAAAAAACTTCAGAGCCTTTATGTCCTACTTCCACTGTATCTGTCTGAGAAATTTTCACCTGATATGAAAATTCATCACCATTATATTTGATACTCTGAGGATTATTCAAGTCATCTGGAACAATAGGTTGAACATTTGTTTTATTCCCGGAAAATATATATTCCCCTTTGCTCTGGGTGTTTCCTAAATTTACAAGTTCTGCAAGTACTGCATTTACCCGGTTTACTGCTTCCTTTCTCTGACCGGCATTAACCGAATCATTTTTAAGCTTAAGTGCAAGGGTTTTCATTTCCAGAGTCAAATCTTCCACACTGCTTATTGCTGTTTCACCAGACCTCAGCCAGGTTACCCCATTTTCAATATTTGTATCAATTTGTGAAAGATAACTTACACCTGACTTAAAATTTAAAACCTGGGTAAGACCCACTGGATCGTCTGAAATTTTATTTATTCTTTTACCAGTAGCAACAATACTATTGTTTTTAGCAAGGTTTTTATAAAGACTGCCCAACTGATTTTTTTGTAACTCATAAATTGTTTTTGAAGCTATTCTCATATCTCCCCCTTATCTCATGCTAACAAGGGTCTGAAGCATTTCATCGGATACCGATAAAAGCTTTGATGCAACTGTATATGCATGCTGATATTTAATAAGACTAATCATTTCTTCATCAAGAGAAACTCCTGAAACAGTATCTCTGTCCTGGGTAAGCCTTTCCACCATTGTCTTTGAAAAATCAAAACCTCTTTCTATGCTTGCAGCCTTTACACCAAGCCCGCCTACCATTCCCCTGTAATAACCTTCTATTGAGGCCTTTACAGGCTCTGAAAAAGCAGCTTTCCCTCTTTGATATGCCCATTGTGAAATTGAAAGCTGAAGATCTTGAACCTGAAGAAGATTCATTGCATTTGAGTTGTCACTTTTTGACAAATCCCCTTCTGCAATATCCACAGGAGGTTTGATCTGGGAATCTCCGGGATCAAAACCAAGGATATCGCCCATGGAACTTAGGTTCCAATGAAAAGTTATTTCCTTTTCAACTGCCCCTCTTTTCTGGGTTATATCAAAAACCTGGGTTTCTTTATTGTAAGTTACTTTATAATCAATTCCATAATAACTTGAATCTTCAAGGGCCTTTTCAATATCTGCGGCAAGAATATCAAGTTCTTTTTCATTTTTATAAGCACCGCCTGATAAAGACGGCTTTATTTTGGCTGAAAGAACTTTGCTGTCACCCTCTGAAAAGCTGATAAAGTTATTTGTTCCTTCTTTTATTACAATAGGAGAATAAACTTTTTTATCTGAAGACACAACTTCCCTTTCAACTGAGTTAATAGTTGAGGCGGCAATATTGTTAACATCGGATAAAACAGAATTTACCTTCATTGTTTTTATGTCTGCACCTGTAAAAAAAGTATTTATACCTGCTGCAGCCATAATTCCCGGCCCGGAAGACTGATTATCTGAAAAAGCATAACTAAATTCAGATTGATCTGGAGTAAGACTAAAGGAAAAACTACCTTCCCCCTGAACAGGAATTATAAAGTCTATGTCAATGTCCTTTATTCCATTTCCTGTAAGATCTATTCCAAAACCTTTGTCATGGGGAACCTGATTGACTGATGCATTACCTGCAGCATCGGTTTCCATGGTAAACTTATCGCCCTCATACAAACGTCCGCCTGCTGCAAAATCAAGATCCATACCATCAACTCCGGGTGAAGAAGGAACATCTAAAGAAGGTGTCAGGGTAATTGTACCATTTGTTCCGTTATCCGCATTTGACCAGTTTATTATAACTTCGTCTGTTCCAATAACGCCTCCCCGGGTAACTTCAAAACTATATATTGAGTCAGTTGCAGCTGCTGCGCCCCCTGTTTGTTTAACATCAAGGGTAGACGGAACAATAGATGCATTCAAATATTGTTTTTCAGTTATTCCAGACATTGTCCAATGGCCGTTTGAATCCCTTGTAACAACAATATCTTCCTGTAAAGCCCTAAGGGAGTTATGATTGTGAATACTTACCCTTGTATCTGGAAGGTGAATATTCCCACTTCGTTTTAAGTCAGAAATTTCAAAACCAGCTGTGTCTGGAGAAAGAGAAAGCTGATTTACAGGAGTAACAATTGCTCTTACCCCCTTTACATTCTTATTGAATTCCTCTGCAAAGGTTTTTAAAGTCCACTTATAATCGGTTTGATCTTCAAGAGTTGGAACACCTTTTTCATCGGTAGTTACAACAAATAAATCCCCTTTAATCATTGTTCCTGAATTAAAGCGAAACCTCATTCCATCTATTTCGGTTTCAAGAGGTACAAAATATGGATCAAGAGGATCCAGGGTAAAACTTCCTGTTTTTCCAGCCCCATTTGACCATTCAATTTTTATGGGATCTATACCTACTTCTCCTGAAATCTCTTTTGTTAAAGGATCTCCTGCCTGAACAACTTTGAAAGTGTACTTTTGCTGGCTTAAAATTCCTTTTTTATCAACCGTCATTTCAAGGGAATCTACCTGGGCAAATTTATTTGTATTTATACTAAAAGTATTTCCTGCAACAAGAGAACCGGTTCCTATATCAAATGAGATACCCGGTGAATGAGGAGTGGCTGATGAATCAACATTTATAGTTCCGGCATTAATTTCAGAATACCCGCTTTTAAGCCTGATTCCTTCATTGGAATATTTTTCCCACAAAATAACAGGATCATCTGGTGATTGAAGATTGTCCACCATTCCAGATTCAGCGACTGTAAACTTATAAACAAAAGGAGGATAATTGTCAGGTGTTCCTAAAACACTTCCCCTGAAATTTGAAATTTCGGCTGTGGAAATCCCCATATCAACTTCATAATCTTCATATTCAGCAGGTTCTACTGAAGAATTTTCAACCCAGATTTTAAAATCCTTTGAATAATCAATCCTTTCTCCGAAATCAAGAGTTGAAAGCCATAACAAATCATCAGCCTTGTATTCTCCTTTAAGCTCTGTGTCAAAATAACTTTCACCTGCTCCCTGACTATGAACAAGATTTATCTGCCAGATCATTTCGCTTGTAACTGCTTCAAGATCAGATCTGAATTTAGGGATTGTTTCATCTCGCATATCAAGCCAGCCGCCAAGCTTTCCTGATTGAACCCTGTCTGTTATATCTTTGTCATTACCGTATGAACCTTTCCACATAACCTTGCCTTCAGTAAAATTAAGACCATAGGTGTCATTATCATAAACAAGGGTAAACCCGCTTTTAGTTGTCACTACAGTAGAGCCTGAAGGCTGCTCAAAAGTTTTTACGTCTATATACTCCCCAAGCTCACGTATAAGAGAAGTTCTTTTATCTCTTAAATCATTAGCAGTCTGATTTATTGTTTCCTGTGAAAGAATTGCCTGGTTTATTGAAGCAATTTCTTTTGTAATTTGATTAACTTTTCCAACTCCAGCCTCAATTTCCATTGTAAGGTCTGTTTGAAGGTCTGAAAGAGAGTTGTTTAAAGTATTCAATTCTTCTGAAAGCATCACCCCGTTTTCATAAACAGCAATTCGTTCTGCTGCTCCTCCTGGATTATTTGAAAGACCCTGCCATGAATTAAAAAAACCTGACAAAAGCGAACTTATTGAACTTTCATTGTTTTCATTCAACAAAGAATCAAGAACATTCATATAGTTCTGACTTTCCTCAAGGGATGCCCTGGTTGAAGTGTTTTCAGTCAGGCGGGTTTCCATGTATTTGTTAACCACCTGGTTTATATCATTAACAGTTACCCCTGTTCCAAAAATAAGACCGCCGTAGTTTATAGAATAGCTGGTCTCCATTGGAATGGTCTGACGGCTGTATCCAGGATTGTTTACATTGGCAATGTTGTGACCTGCTACATTAAGCCCGTATTGCTGAATCTGAATTGCACTTCTTGCAATGCTTAGTGTATTGTTAATTCCGCCCATTTCAAGCCTCCTGGTTTAAAATCAAACCGCCTGATTTGGCAGGATAGTCATTTTTTCTTGAATAAGTTCTATTGGAGCCGTTATTGGCTATTACAGAAACAAGTTCCCCAAGTATCCCAAGATATTCCTCAACAAATTGACGATTCACTGACTGGCTATTATAAACTTTTGTTTTTATCTGGGTAATTTCTTGGCCAGCCTCCTTGAAAACAAGATATTCATCTTCATTTTCAAAAAGAAATAGAAATTCATCAAGACTGAATTCTTTAACTGAAAGATTATTTTTTATTCCGCTTTTTATTAAAATTTCTATCATATCCTGACGAGCCGACTCAATTTGAAATGCTATTTCATTTTTTGCATCATTCATTTTCCAGAGGGCATCAAGATCTGAACGCTTTAATATATCTCTTTCCTCCTCCAATACAGATAAAAGCCTGAGGTAAAAAGACTTCTTGTCATCCAAAAACTTTTTAATATGTTTACCAATGCCGCTCATAATGATTTCTCCTGATTTTCTAGTATCGGCAAATAAAATTATTTCTTGAAAAAGGCATTGCTATTAAGATTTAAAATTCAAATTTGAGCCCTTTTCAAGCTCCTTATAAAGAAACCTTGCAAGACCCGTGCCTTTCTCCTTAGCTGAGGCTTCAAAAGATATTTTTTCATCATAGACTGACTCCCAGATACCTGAACCATTTGACTTTTCAAGGATTCCACCCTGAGGAATGGTTTTTCTCATTGCCTTTAAAATCTGGTGAATCATTATTCCTTCAAAGTCTTCACAGGCTTTTTTAAGCTCAAGATTTTCTTTTTTTCCGACTTTATTGGTTAACCCGGCAAATTTTGCCTTATTAGATTCTATTTTTGATTCCATTAATTTAGAAATTCCTAAGTTTTCCATTTTCCCACCCTCAACTATTGATTAATCAGCTAAATTATTTCCAGCTTTGCATGAAGTGCCCCGGCTTTTTTAAGAGCCTGAAAAATACTGATCATATCCCTTGGAGTAACTCCAAGTGCATTTAATGCCCTTGAAAGCTCTTCAACAGAAGTTGTTTTTTCCATTATCATTACTTTTCTTTCTTCTTCATCAACATTGACATTTCTATTTTGTTCAACTGTAGTTTCACCCTGGCTGAACCCAGGGGGCTGGGATATTATATTTTGTTCCATCACACTTATACTCAAACTGCCGTGGGTTAAGGCAACCTTGCCTATTTTAACATTTTGCCCAATAACAATGGTTCCGGTTTTTTCATTAACCACAACTTTTGCCACACTGTCTGTTTCTATTTCAAGATTTTCTATAGCTGCAATAAACTGGGGAACACTGTTTTTTAAGGCTTGGGGAATCATAATTTCTATTCCCCCTGAATCAACAGCCTTTGCCTGATTACTACCAAGGGCATTATTTATTGCCTCAGCTGTTCTTACAGCAGTTGTAAAGTCAGGATTATCAAGAGAAAGCATAAGTTCTGATTTCCCTTGAAGGCTTACATTCAATTCTTTTTCAACAATTGCTCCGCCTGAAATATTACCAACAAGAAGATGGTTTTTTACTGTTCCAACATTCCCGTCACCTGCAGAATATCCCCCCAGCACAAGAGAACCCTGGGCAAGGGCATAAACATTAGAATCCGCCCCTTTCATAGGAGTCATTAAAAGAGTTCCTCCTGCCAGACTTTGAGAATCCCCCACAGAAGCAACAGCAACATCTATTCTGTCTCCTATTCTTGCAAAAGGAGGAAGATCTGCTGTTACCATAACTGCTGCAACGTTTTTAGGCTTTACATCATTTTTCCCTACATTGATTCCCATTCTTTTAAGCATATTTGACATTGCCTGGGCTGTATAAACAGTTCCAGCCTTGTCTCCTGTTCCGTCAAGACCAACAACAATCCCATATCCCACCAATTGATTACTTCTTATCCCTTTAAACTGCCCAATATCCTTAAGCCTCACCCCAAAAGACATTGAAGGAAAGGCAAGAATCAAACTTATTAAAACAATGATTTTTTTCATAGATCCTCCTTTAGAAAGGCCATACTTTATCAATCACCCTTGCCATCCAGCCGGGCTTTTGCTTGTCTGCAATCACACCTTTACCTGAAATTTCTATTTGGGCATTTGAAAGATAGGTAGATTCAACCCTGTTATTGGAACTTACATCCTCTGCTCTTACAACTCCCGACAGATTTATAATTTGGGTTTCATTGTTTATTTTAACATCTTTTCTTCCCAGAATAACAAGATCTCCATTGGGAAGAACATTAACAACTCTAGCACCAACAGAGGCCTGAACACTGGAACTTCTACCTGTACGTCCCTTCCCTTCAAAATCATTTAAAGTGTCCGCTTTTATAAGGTTACCTGTATTCATCCGGGGATACATCCCTGAAAGATGAGACATAAAACCCAAGGCATTTGGAATTCCCGCACTTATATCTGCTTCCCTTTCAAGCTTGGTTGAAGCGGAAGTATTGGAATTTGTATTTTCAACAATATCAACAATGATTATATCGCCTCTTCTATGAGCCTGTCCGTCTGCAAAAAGACCGCTATTGCCTTTTTGCCAAAGAGAGCCTTCTTCCATTGAATTTCCAAAATCTATATTTTCGTATGTTTCCGAAATATTATCTGATTTTACAGCCGGAACCTCCTTAAGTGAACATCCCGAAAAAACTAAAAACAAAACTAATAAGATATTTTTCATTTGATCTTCTCCTTAAAAAGAAACCTTTACACTGGTTGAAGAAATTATTTCCCCTATGAGTTTTTTTCCTGATTTAAGATTTTTTACCATGATTTTATCTCCAAGATGGCCGGCTTTAAGGGCTTGGCCTCTTGTTATAACAACAATTCCATCAGAAACAGCTGCTATTTGAATTTCATCACCTCTATTTATAAGGGAAGGTCGAAATATCATTGCTGAGGTTATAATTTCACCTTTTTTATAATTTTTTCTCAATTGTTTTCCCAGAAGAAATCTTTTTTCAAGAAAATAGTCCCCTTTTTCCATTTCAAGGGAAAAAGTTTTTAACTCCAAGTCGTTGAAATCAATAGATTTACCACGAGATAGATTTTTTGAGGCACAAACTATTTCGACTTCTTTAGAAAGTGATACCATAAACTTTATTCTTGTTTCTTTTCCATTGGAAAATACAAAAATTTCCCCCCTGTTGTTCCCTGGTTTTATCAAATCTGAATTAAAACTAACTTCTGACAAATCAAAATCTGATGAAGAAAATTTTCTATTTCCAACAAGGATTAACTTTTTTATTTCAAACTTTTCTCCGGGCCTTAATTTATTAAGATGTGAATCAATAAGCTTTGCCCCATGATCTTCATCAAGAACATAAAAACTGCCTTTAAGCTCCACCCGGCTTTTCATATAAAGATCTACAGAAAAAACTCCAAATTCATTTAAAAGAGATTCAATCTGGGTTTTATACAAAAAAGAAGTTTTCCCGGGACTTATTTCATCATGAACAATTATATCTCCAATTGATTTGGATTTGCCGTCTATCTTTGCAATCTGATCAAGTCTTATTTTTTCACCGCTTTCAACTGACACTTTTTCCGGAATTGTTAAAACCATGGAATAGGCTTTAAAATTAAAAGTAAAAATAAAACAAAGTGCCAGAAAAAGTATTCTCATTTCATCTACCTCTTGAGTCCATTAGCAATCCCAAGCATTGTATCTGCTGTTTGAACGGATTTGGAGTTTGCTTCATAAGCCCTTTGCCCAACTATCATTGCAACCATTTCTTCAACTACACTTACATTGGACATTTCAAGATAATTGTTTGCAAGTGTTCCAAAACCTTCTTCTCCGGGAATCCCTTCAATTGAATCTCCTGAAGCATCGGTTTCCCTGAAAAGATTTTGCCCCATTGCAAAAAGACCTGAAGGGTTGACAAAATTGTAAATAGGAATTTGTTCCTGCATTAAAACAGTATCTCCAGCACCATGGGCCGTTAACAATCCGTTTGACTGAACTGTGATTAAAATTGTTTCTTCTGGAATTGCAATTTCAGGCTGAAGCCGATCTCCAGCAGGGGTTGTGACAAAACCTTCGCTGTCTTTGGTAAAGTTTCCTGCCCTGCTGTAGAGCTCCTCATCTCCCCTGGTGATTCTGAAAAATCCCCTTCCCTCTATTGCCATATCAAGCTCATTTCCAGTCTGCTTATAGTCACCCTGGGTAAATATT
Source organism: Desulforegulaceae bacterium (assembly GCA_034006035.1). NCBI lineage: Bacteria > Pseudomonadati > Thermodesulfobacteriota > Desulfobacteria > Desulfobacterales > Desulforegulaceae > Desulforegulaceae bacterium. Next base: position 275,594 of record JAVETN010000001.1, on the reverse strand, counting down.
TTTTGAACACTTGAAGGCTTGGCACCCATACCCACCTGGATTCCTGAGGGTATCTGCCCTCCTCCAGGAGTTGTTGCCCCTGCCATTAAAACTGTCTGATACATAAGATCCTGAAAATTGGCTCTACTCTTTTTAAATCCTGTTGTATTTGTGTTTGCAAGGTTGTTTGCAACCACATCTGTCTGCATCTGCTGAGCTTCCATTCCTGTTGCAGATGTCCATAAGGCTCTAATCATTTTTCATCCCTCCTTTGTCTATCCAACCACTCCAACACTTGTAACTGCAAGTCCGTCAACCTCATCAAAGGTTTTCAGCATTTTTTCAACGGTTTCATAGGTTCTTGAAACCTGAATCATTGATGTCATTTCCATCACAGGAGAAACATTTGAAAGTTCCAGGGCTCCTTGCTCCACACTTATATTTTCCGGCAGGATTTCATCTTCCTCATCTCCCCTGTACAAAAAAAGATTACTTCCATCCTTATAAAGATTAAGCTTGTCCCCAAAAGTAACTATATCAATCTGCCCCAGCTCTTCTCCGTCAACAGAAAGCATTCCATCCTGAGCTATATAAATTTGCTCACCTTCAATCTGAACTGGAGCTCCCCCCATTAAAACAGGAAATCCGCTCTGATTTACAAGAAAACCTTGATTATCAAGAGTAAATGAACCATCCCTTGTGTATCTAGGCCCCTGGGCAGTTTCCAGTTTAAAAAACCCTTCATCTTTTAAAGCAAGATCAAGGGGATTTTCAGTTTTTCTTATAGGTCCCTGGGACAAATCTGTGGTAATTATTGAATGGAGAGTATCGCTAAAAGACAAAATATCTTTTTTAAATCCTGTTGTATCTGCATTAGCAAGATGATTTGCTACCACATCAAGCTTTCTTTGCTGCCTTAAACCTCCCTGAACCGGCCTTGTCATTTCCAAAAGCATAAATCTTCTCCTTTCATTGTTTGTATATAATAAAAGCAAAGACTATGCCATAAAACATAAACCCAACAAGCAAGCTTAAGATACTGAAATTTATATGAATTTTATTTTAGAATTATTCTAGCAACAGAAAAAAGGATGGTTTTTTGACAGGTGGAAGGAAAAACTTGCCGTTAAATGCGGCAAACTTGAAAATAGCTCAATTCAGATAAAGTTAAATTTTGATAAAATAAAGTTTAAAGGTTTTTATTACGAGAATAAACATAGGCAAGAAGTTCTGCAACAGCCTTATAAAGATCTGGAGGAATTTCTTCTTCAAGTTCAAGCTTTGACAACACTTCGGCAAGATCTGGATCTTCAGCAATAGGAACATTGTGAGCTTTGGCAGTTTCAATAATTTTTTCAGCAGAAACTCCCTTTCCTTTAGCCTTTACTTTGGGAGCCAAGCCCTTTGATTTGTCGTATTTTAAAGCAACAGCTTTTTTTATTTTTCTGCTTATTGTCATGCTATTATGCTTAATCTTGAATTTTCATTATCGGTTTTAAGGAAATCTTTAATCAAAGATTCCTTGATTTTTTGTTTTTCAACCACAGTGCAATAAATTGAAATTTCATTAAATCCAGCTTTTTTAAGATTGGTTTTAAAAAGTTCAAATCCGGATTCAATTATATTTTTGGATAAACCTGATTCAACTCCAAAATAAATTTTTAAATTTTTACCTGAAAGTCTCAAATCAGCCATTAAAAGGCCAAGGTTTGACAACTCAAGTTTTAACAAGGCTCTTAACTCATTATTTCCTTTTTTATTTTTTTTACCCTGTTCAATTAAAAACTCCCCAAAACTTGAATCTTTTCCTTGAAAAGGAAGAAAAAAATACATTTTAGAAGAGTCTGAAAACCTTAATGAATTAAGATTTTTCTGATCCTGAATTGACTCTAGAAACTTATCTGTTTTTTCAAAAATATCTTTTAATTCTTCAGGGTTTAACCCAGGTTTTTCTGATTGAAATTTTAAAAGATTTCCCTTAAAATTATTAAGATCTTCCTGAAAATCATCAAATGAGGAGCCAAGAAAATAACTTAGAGAGCTTTTGATTTCATTTCCTGAACTGTTTAAAGGATTTAAAAAATTATCAATTATTTTATCAATCACTTTTAAACTTTCTTTTGAATCGATCTTTAAAACAGAATTTAAAAAGTTTTTGATAATTTTTTCAGGATTTTTATCAAGAATTTTTAAAATTTCCCTGGAAGGAAGTTTTGATAAAAAATCGGTTTTAATATTTTCTAAATTCTGAGCATTCCTTGAAGAAATAAAGTTTTTCACTTCATTTAAATCAAGTTTTAAAATATCACCATTCTTTAAAAACAATTCCGATTCAACCTCAAGATTTCCAAACTCAGTAGAAACCAGAAATTTGGGCAAAGACAAAACTTTTTCCATTGAACCTTTGATATTAATCTTTATTCCATAATCAGCCTTAAATGAATTTAAAAACTCAGGTGAAGGGCTAAATTTCAAGGGTATTCCTTTTTCGTCAGATAAAATCAATTGTCCATTTTTCAATAAAGAAGCCTGAATTTTAATCAAATCACCTTTTGAAAAAGTCTTATCTGAAAAAAGAGATATATTCCCAGAATCTGTTTTAAATGAGTATTCAAACAAGGATAGTTTTTTTTCAACAACAGCTTTTACCAAACTGCTTCCTTTAAAATCAGCCTTGTTGGAAAAAGACAAAGATTTTAAAATATTTCCTGAAAGAGTATTAAAGGGGGAAGACATGATTTTATCAGCCTTTTAAAAAGGACTTTTGCATTTTTTTCTTTAAACTTAAGATCATGGATACTTCTCCTGAACTTATACCAAGCTCTTTTGAAATATCTTCAATTTTAAGTCCTTGATTAAAAAGTTCCATTATTTTAACATCATTTGAATGGAGAGGTTTTATTTCATCAGATTCAAAGCTGTTTTGAAAAGACGCAGAATTAATTGTGTTTTCAGCTCTGTTTACAAGAAAAGTAAGGGTAGAGATTCTGCTGTCCAGGGCTTTGTTGAGTTGGTTTACAATCTTTTTTTTTTCTCTGATAAGTATATCAAATTTTTCTGCAGTTTTTTCAGCTTCATCAAACAAAGGGGAAATAAATTCAAAAGCTTCTTTAGAGGCTTTTTCAAAAACCTTTTTTTCCATTTCCTTTTTTATTCCTGACAAATAAAAAAAAACTCCGACAACAATTAAAAAATCAATAACAAGAAGAATAGAAATCCATATTTTAAATTGAGAAATGTCCATATTTTCAGGCTATAGTGTCCACAATACGTTTTGGATCTTTTTTGTTTTTTTCAGATTTTTTAACTCTGGCAGCTTTTCTCCTGTCTTTTTCCCTCTGCCTTTCCTTTTCCCACTCAGATTTCTTTGTATCCGGCGTCTGCTGAACCTGGGTTCTTTGTTTTACAGCCTTGTCTGGAATAGCTGAAGCAGCAACCTGATTTGCATCCTGATGCCCGGACTTCAGCTGCTGAGATTCCTTAGCTATATCGCCTTGCTGGATTACAATATTAATACCTGATATAACTGTCATTTCAGACCTCCTGAAAAATAATTAAAAGGAGCTGGCCTTTATCCTGTTTAAACAATATCTATATTTAACAATTTATTACAACCACAAGTTTAGCCCAAATTTGAAGTTCTGTCCCCTGTTTTCACAATTAAATTAGAAAAACAAAATTTTTAACCTGGAAAACTTTATCAGGTTAAATCTTGAGAAAAATAAATAAATCAAAAAAACACCTTAATTCAAACTTTTTGATACAAAAGGATTAAACAGGTGCAAACCTTGTAAAAACAAGCCCTTTAACAGCATCAGGCTCTTCAAAATAAACTTCCAAGGTTTTAATCATTTCTTTTTCCAGCTCGTCTCTTGAGATTTCATCTTTTTCCTTTTTTGAAATTTTTCTAAATTCTTCATCAAGAGCTTTAAAAAAAACACCTCTAAAAAAAGCATTGTTCTTATTTAAAAGTTCTGAGTTTTTATCCCCTTTAATATCTATTGAGATATCTACTTCAAAATATGAATATCTTTTTGAAGTCAAGGGAGCTGGAACTATTATCTCTGAAAGGATAGTTGTTGAAACAAAACCAGCACTCTTCAAAGTCTTTGGTTCTATTATCTGCTCAGGTTTACTAAAATCAGGCTGATAAATCTCTTCAATCATCTGACTATCTGATATTTCAACCAAAGGCTTGGGCTCCTTTCCAGAAAGAAAAAATAAAACAACAGAAGCTGACAATAAAACAACAAATGAAGCTGCTGCTGAAAAAACAATAATTTTTTTCTTTTTACCTTCAGGTTTCTTTTCCTTTACAAAGGATTTTTCTTCCTTTTCAAGAATAACTGTTTTTTCATCAACAACTTCCTCTTGAACCAGAGCCTGCTCAAGATCATTGTCTTTTACCTCTTCTTTTTGGCTAAGAAGCCTATCAAGCTCCTCTTGGGTAAGAGGCCCTTCACCTGAGTCTTCTAGGTTTTCACTAAAACCCTGATAGCCTCCCTCAATTTCTTCAGCTTCATCTTCTACAACAGCCCCTAGAAGTTCATTGATATCATCCTGGGAAATAAAATCGAGTTCATCTTCATCAACTATACCCTCTTCATCTTCCTCTTCTACTACTCCAAGAAGTTCATCTATATCATTGTCGGATAAAACTCCATCGCTTGAGATTTCATCATCTTGAAAAACATCATCTACATCCAGTTCATCATCCGAATCTGAATCCTGGCTTAAAAATTCTTCTTCAAGGTAATCAAGATATTCCTGGGTAAGTAAATTAGCTCCTTTTTCCGATTCATAATCTGGAACTTGCTCAATGTTTTTATTTTCTCCAGGACTATCCTTCTCTTTTTCAAGAATAGAATCTAATTCATCCTGATTAATTTGGAAGCCTTCTTCCTGTGAAACAAAATCATTGGTTTTAGTTTCATCTGCTTCTTCATTAGACCCATTACCAAGAAGATTGTTTATTTCGCCCTGACTTAAATTCCAGTCCTCTTTGGGAACAAACTCCTCTTCTTCCTGTTTTTTCTGGTCGTCAGGCACAGAAGTTTCATCATTTAAATCTTTTTCTGGTTCATTGGCAGAATCAAATACCGGCTCTTCTTCATCTGAAAAATCATCTTTAGAAAGTTCAGGTTCATTTGCAAAAAAATCATCTATTTCTGATTGTGAAATCATTTCCACTAATTCTGAATCGCTTTTTGGTTTTTCATCAACTTCACTGGAAATTTCTTCAGGATCAAAAACTCCAAGATCATTTGCTTCTAAAAGGATTGCTTCAATATCTTCTTGAGAAACTTCTCCCGACTCCATTTCCTTAGAAAAATCAGAACCCGAATCTAATTTGGGATCAAATTCTTTTCCTTCAAGAAGAGCATCCACTGCATCCTGAGAAACTGCGGAAAAATCATAATCATCATTTTCAAAATCAGATCTTACTTCGCTTTTCACTTTGTTTTCTGAACTTGCATCTGAAATAGGATTTTTTATAATAGCTTCAACATCATCAAGAGAAAGACTGGTATCTTTTGTAGTTTCCTGTTTTTTGGCTGACTCTTCCTGGGTATTTTGGGCAGCCCCTGGTTCTTCTTTTGAAGAATCAAAAAGGGAATCTATATCATCTTGGGATACCACAGAAATATCGTCTTTGTTTTCATCTGAAACTTTTAAATCTTCTGGGGTTTTGGAAAGTTCATTTTCTTTTATTGGTGATTTGGTTTCTTCTAAAGAAGAATCAAATAAAGAATCTATATCGTCTTGGGAAACCACAGAAATATCGTCTTTGTTTTCATCTGAAACTTTTAAATCTTCTGAGGTTTTGGAAAGTTCATTTTCTTTTATTGGTGATTTGGTTTCTTCTAAAGAAGAATCAAATAAAGAATCTATATCGTCTTGGGAAACCACAGAAATATCGTCTTTATTTTCATCTGAAACTTTTAAATCTTCTGAGGTTTTGGAAAGTTCATCTTCTTTTATTGGTGCTTTAGTTTCTTCTAAAGAAGAATCAAATAAAGAATCTATATCATCTTGGGAAACCTGGCTTCTATCTTTTTCATGGGAGTTATCCATTGGCTCCTCACCTGAATCATCCAAATCTTCATCCATTGAACTGAAAAGGGAATCTATATCGTCTTGGGATATAAGTGAGTCTGATTTATTATTGTTTTCAGAAGCCATAATCTTTTCCTGTTTTTAATGCTCAAATAAATTAATTTTTGATCTTAATTTCACTATTGCTGCTGAATGAATCTGGCAGATCCTTGACTCAGTTCTTTCAAATATCTCTCCAATTTCTTTTAGGGTAAGTTCTTCATAATAATAAAGGGTAACTACTTTTTTTTCAGTATCTGAAAGAGTATCAATAGCTTTTGCAATAAATTTTTTAAGCTCTTTTTCGTCCAGTTTTTTTTCAGGACTATCATCTCCTTTGAGCTGATCTTGAAATCTGGTATTGGAAGGCTGGCTATTGTTGTAGGAATTTCTTATTGAAGCATCAAGGCTGAAAAAAGCTATTGAGTGAACATCTTTTAAAAGTTCATGATATTCTTCAATGTTTATCCCAAGTTCTTCTGCAATTTCAATTTCTTCAGCTGTCCTTCCTTCTCTATTTTCCACTTTTGCAATGGCTTTTTCAAGCTCCTGATTTTTCTGCCTAAGGGATCTTGGATACTTGTCAAGACTTCTCAATTCATCAAGAATAGATCCCCTTATCCTGAATCCAGCATAGGTTTCAAAACTAACATGTCTTCCGGGATCAAACTTGCCTGCAGCATCAATAAGCCCAAGGTGGCCTGCACTCATAAGTTCATCAAAGGTCACCGATGGAGGAACCCGCATTGCAAATCTTGCTGCAGCTTTTTTCACCAGAGGAAGATGCTTTTTTATAAGCTCATCTTTAGCATGAAGTTCAACAGCTTCATTTTCACGGTCAGAACTTCTGTTTTCCATGACTTCAAGCCTTTCTCTATAAATGTAATGACCCAATCACCTGACTGACTAAAAAAACTCTGTTCTTTAAATATTGTTTTTATTTTTTACGGCAACCCTGCTCATAAAAAGTTTCAAATTCCCAGAATCAGTGTTTTTAGGGACAGACCTTGAAAGAACACCTGTAATTTTTGTCATTGACTTTGTAAATTCAGAATCAGGATTGGAGCTTATATAAGGTACTCTTTTTATTACTGACTCACTGATTTTTGAATCATGGGGTAAATAGCCCAAATACTCTATAACAGCCGAACCAAGGAACTTAGATGCAGCCTGGCTTAATGAAAAATAAACTCTTTTCGCATCTTTTTCAGATTTTACCATATTAACAACAAGCTTGAAATACCTATACCCATGCTCAAGGGACATTACCTTCATCAATGCATAGGCATCTGTTATAGCTGTGGGCTCTGTAGTGGTAACAATTATACAATCATCTGCACCAAGATTAAAATATAAAACATTATCTGAAATTCCTGCACCCGTGTCTACAAGCACATAATCAAAATCACCATCTATTGAATCAAATTCATTTAAAAGGGAAAGCTTTTGAGCATCACTTAGTCGTGTAAGATCACTTATTCCCGAACCAGCAGGGATTAAAAAAACATTTTCATGTAAACTTACCAAAATGTCTTTAATTGAGACCTCCCCATTGATAACATCACTGATATTGAATTCAGGTCTTACATTGAAAAGAATATCTATATTGGCAAGACCAAGATCCGCATCAATTATAAGCACTTTTTTTCCTGTTCTTGCAAAGGACAAAGCCAGTCCTACAACAACATTGGTTTTACCTACTCCGCCTTTTCCGCTTGATACAGCAACAACTCTCAAGGGTTTTTTCCGAGTCACTTTACTCCCCCCTTTAAGATTTAATTCTTTTTTTACCATCTTTCTTAAACTACTTGCCTGATCTTTCAATTATGACTCCTGCACTTTAAATTACCCGGATAATTTTATATAAACCATAGATCAAATAAAAATCTTTTTCAAAATCAGCTTTGGGGTTGCTTTTTCAATATCTTCAGGAACCCTTTGACCATTTGTAACAAATGAAACGGGAAGATCCATATAATCTATTTGATCAAGAATATGCCCTTTGTTTTTCACTTCATCCATTTTTGTGAATATATAGGAACTTGGAGCCAGTTCTGAAAATTTAAGAGCTGCCTCTTTAAGGTTTTCCCTTGAAGAGGTAAGTGACATCACAAGATGAGAAGACACTGAAACAGAATCTGAAAATATTTTTTTAAGCTCATTTAATTTCTCAGCATCATAACTTCCAACTCCAGCTGTATCTATAAGAATTACATCTCTTGACCTCATTCTTGAAAGCACTTTTTCAAGTTCAGCCCTGTCAAAGGCAGGCATAAACGGAACTCCAAGAATTGCTGCATAGGTTTTAAGCTGTTCAAGGGCACCTATTCTATAGTTATCAACTGAAACAAGGCCTACTTTTTTACCTTGGTTGATTGTAAGATCCGCTGCTATTTTTGCAATTGTTGTTGTTTTACCAACCCCTGTGGGTCCTATAAACGCTGAGGCATATCTTTGCCCCTGCCCTTCAAAAATATTTTTTGTATCAATCATGGAAACAATGTCTTCAAACACCCTTTTTCTAAATGAATCAGGAGTTGATTTAAGGTTTTTTTCCATTGAATAGGCTCTTTTAATTATTTTACCTGAAAGAGAAGAGGACAATCCACTTTCAACAAGTTTTGAATAAACAGAAGAAGCTCCTGGAAATCTAAATACATATTCAGGAACATTTTCATTTTTTTGAAAAGTAAAAAGAAGATCCTTAAGAGATTGAATTTCATTAAAAACATCATCATTGCTTCCCTTTTTGCCGGCCGCCTTAAAATCAAAATCTTCCAATGAATTTTTAAAATCTTTTTTTGGACAAAACTTAGACTGCCCTGATGAAACAAATTTCCGGGATTTAATTGATGACTCTTTTTCAGGCATTGAGGCTGTTACTTCAAAAACCTGTTCACCATAGGGATTTGTCCTGTTTTTTGGAACTCTTTTTGTGGACAAAATCACAGCATCAGGACCAATTTCAGCTTTTATCATTGAGACAGCCTGCTGAACAGACCTGCCCCGAAAAGTTTTTACGTTCATATCAAATCTCCGCTTTTCCTATGGTTTTAAGACTTATATTCTGTGGAACTTCAGCATAAGAAATTATTACGGCTGAAGGGATATATTGCTCTGTAAGCTTTCTCAAATGTCTTCTTACATTGGGTGAACAAAGCACTATGGGCTGAATATTTAAGTTTAATACATCGTCAGCCTTTTTCTTGATTGAAGAAATAATCTGTTCTGCCATTTTTGGCTCCATTGCAAGATAAGCCCCTTGCTCAGTTTTCTGGATGCTGTTATTTAAAAGATCTTCAATTTTTCTATCAAGCACAATCACATTAAGATTCCCGTCATTTGCAAGATACTGGGAAAGAATTGATCTTGAAAGTTTTTGCCTTACATATTCAGTTAAAAGATCTGTATCTTTTGTCATTATTGAATAATCTGCAAGGGTTTCAACTATGGTTAAAAGATCTCTTATGGAGACCTTTTCAGAAAGAAGATTTTGTAAAACTTTTTGAACCATTCCAAGGGACATCAAAGATGGTACAAGTTCTTCAACAGCCTTAGGACTTGACTTGGAAAGGTTGTCAAGAAGATGCTGAACCTCCTGACGCCCTAAAAGCTCAAAGGAGTTGTCTCTTATAACTTCTGTTAAATGAGTTGCCATCACAGTTGAAGGATCCACAACTGTGTACCCTGAAAATTTTGCATCCTCTTCCCTGTCTTTGGGAATCCAAATGGCATCAAGGCCAAATGCCGGCTCAATTGTTGGAATTCCGCTTATTTTCTGAATTACATCTCCTGGATCCATTGCAAGAAAATGTTCAGGCATTATCTCAAACTTTGCGGCTTCAACTCCTTTAATGAGAAATCTATACTCTGAAGAATTAAGCTTTAAATTGTCTCTTATGTGAATTGGGGGAACAACAATCCCCATTTCTGTTGCAAACTGCCTTCTTATTGATCTTATTCTTTCTAAAACATTTCCCGCTTCTGAAGCATCAACAAGAGGAATAAGGCCGTATCCAACCTCAAGCTCCATAAGATCCATGGAAAGAAGATCATCAACTTCTTCAGGCCCTGAAGGCTTTTCTTCTGCTTCTTCTTTTGCACTTGCTTCAAGCTCTTCTTTTTCTCCTGAAGATTTTGAAATAAAATATGCAGCAATACCAAGAAGAATACCAAGAGATACAAAGGGAACAGTTGGAAGACCGGGAACAAGACCAAGACAAAAAACAATTCCCGAACCAATAAAAATTGGAGTGGTTTTTGAAGATAAAAGCTTATACAAATCTCCGCCAAGTTTTCCATCTGCACCGCCCCTTGAAACAAGAAGACCTGCAGCAGTTGAAATCACAAGGGATGGAATCTGGGTTACAAGGCCGTCACCTACTGTTAAAATTGTGTAGTTTTGAGCAGCATCTGCAAGGGGCATTCCCTTGAGCATTCCTATTATAAGACCACCGATTATATTTATGATGGTAATTATTATACCGGCAACAGCATCTCCCCGGACAAATTTGCTGGCACCATCCATTGCTCCGTGAAACTCAGACTCACGTCTTATTGTTTCCCTTCTTTCCCTGGCTTCATGCTCATCTATCATTCCTGCATTAAGATCAGCATCTATTGCCATTTGTTTTCCTGGCATGGCATCAAGGGTAAATCTTGCTGCAACTTCAGCTATTCTTCCAGCACCTTTTGTTATTACTATAAAGTTAATAAGAACAAGAATAACAAAAATTATCATACCAACTATATAATCACCGCCCACAACAAAGCGTCCAAAAGACTGAATAACTGCTCCGGCAGCACCTTCGCCCTCATTTCCTTTTAAGAGAATAAGCCGTGTTGAAGCAACGTTCAAAGAAAGTCTAAAAAGTGTAACCATTAGAAGAACCGAAGGAAACACTGAAAAATCAAGTGGTTTTTCAGTATACATTGTGGTTATTAAAATAATGATTCCAAGGGTGATATTAAGAGCAAGCAAAAAATCAAGAACAAATGCAGGAAGAGGGATTATCATTGCCATAAGTATTGCTACAATGGCAACTATCATTCCAATATCTGCTGCATCAGCTTTTAAAGATTTTAAAATTCCCTGACCTGTTTCCGCCATTATCTCCCCGCTTTTTACTTAACCGTCAATTTTATGACAGAAGCCAACTTAATTAATATCAGGCTTTTTTCTTCATCTGGTAGACCTGAGCCAGAATTTCAGCCACTGCCTGAAAAAATTCCGAAGGGATTTGCTCCCCTACACCTACTACCTTAAACAAATTTCGTGCCAACTGTGGCTGTTCAATTACAGGTATGTTTTCCTTTATTGCAATTTCCTTTATTTTTTCAGCAATACGGCCTGCTCCCTTGGCCAAAACACTGGGAGCTTTCATATTGAGCTGATCATACCTCAAAGCTATTGCAATATGGGTAGGGTTTGTTATTACAACATCGGCTTTTGGAACTTCAGACATCATTCTGTTTCTTGCGGCTTCTGCCTGAAGTTGCTTGATCCTTGACTTTACATGAGGATCTCCTTCACTTTGTTTCATCTCATCTTTTACTTCCTGCTTGGACATTTTAATTTTTTGTTCAAAGTCCCATTTTTGATAAAGATAGTCCATCACAGCAAGAATTATCATCACAATAAGAATCCATACAAAAATCCTGAAAGAGGTTTGCAAAAGATAAATAAAAATTCCCCTCACTTCATTATCGTAAAGCCTGAAAAGATTTTCCTCATCATAAATAACTGCAAAATAGGCAAGAGTAAATATTATGGTGATTTTTAAAATACTCTTTACAAGATCAAAAATAGACTTCATTGAAAAAAGCCGGCCAAAGCCTTTTATGGGGCTTATCTTGCTGCCCTTAGGCTCTATGGCTTTCCAGGAAACAAAAAAACCCACCTGAAATAAATTTGATAAAAGTGCGGCAAGAAAAACAGCAACAAGCACAGGTGCCATTGCCATTCCACTGTATTTAATAACAGCATAAAAAAAGAAAAGAAAAGATTTGATGTCCAAATCAATTATAACCCCGAAATTAAAGGATTCATAAAAGATTTTTTCCATATTTGAATAAATAAAGCCAGCTGATAAATTAAGGGCGGATACAGCAAAAAAAAGAATAACAACAGAAACAATTTCAATACTTTTTGCAACCTGACCATCTTCTCTTGATGTTTGTCTTTTCCTGGGGGTTGCATCTTCGGTTTTTTCCTGTCCTTCATTTTCTGCCATTTTTTAAGTAACTCCTGCCTTACCTGATAAAAAATTAAGGGTGTGAATCAAAATACCATAAAAATCAGAAACATACCTGCTTGTAAAATAAGAGGCTATTTCAAGCATAAAACCAAACAACAAAAGCCCTATTATAATTTTTACAGGAAAAGCAACTATCATTACGTTGATCTGGGGAGCAAATTTTGAAATAATTCCAAAGGCAACTGAGGTAAAAAAAAGTGCAGCTATTACAGGAGACCCCATTTTCACTGAAATTGAAAAAATCGCCCCGCCAAATTCTCCCATCATGTCAAAAAGGCCTTTTTCAAGAAAAAAACCTCCTCCAATGGGCAAAATCCTGAAACTTTCCACAAGTGCACTGATAATTATATGGTGACCGTTCAAAAGAAGAAAAACCACAAGAACAACCCAGTAAGCAACTTGATCCATGATGGAAACCTGACTTCCTGACTGGGGATCTACAACATTTATCATTGAAAAACCCATCTGGAATCCTATAAGAACGCCTGCAACCTGGGTTGCTGCAAAAAAAAGTCTCACACCAAGGGAAAGACAAAGCCCTATGAAAAGCTCAGTAACAATGAGAACAGGAGCTGCTGCTGCTTTTTCCGGAAAAACCAAAGGATCTGCATAAACAACAGAATAAAGGCAGAGGGTTATTACAAGAGAAAGTCCGGCCTTTACCATTATGGGAACAACTTCACTTCCATAAATAGGAAAAAGAAACAAAATCACAGAAACTCTTAAAAGAATTAAAAGAAAATGTTTGAACTCTTCTGGAGAAAAAAGGTTTAAAATTTCCATTTTCATCTTATGTATGTGGGAATATTGACAAGAATTCTTATGGTAAAAACACTAAGCCTGTCAAGCATCCAGGGAGCAAATAAAAGAAGAGCCAAAAAAACTGCAATAATTTTTGGTACAAAAATAAGAGTCATTTCCTGAATTGAGGTAACTGCCTGAAATATACTTATGGCAACCCCCACAATAAGACCTACTCCAAGCATGGGCATGGAGATTATTATTGTCAGGATAATGGCTTCTTTAATAAAACTTACAATAAATTCAGGAGTCATAATTTTTCCTTTCAGGGAACCACAAAACTTTTTATCATTGATCCAATTAAAAGATTCCATCCGTCAACAAGAACAAAAAGCATAAGCTTGAAGGGAAGAGAAATCATAATAGGAGGAAGCATCATCATACCCATTGATAAAAGAACACTTGCAACAACCATATCTATAACAATAAATGGAATATAAATCATAAAACCTATTATAAATGCGGTTTTAAGCTCGCTTATCACAAAGGCGGGAATAAGATGTAAAATATTTACATCCTCTTTTGTCTGGGGTTTTATAGCTTTTGCAGAACTTATAAAAAGGGCAAGATCCTTTTCCCTTGTATTGGCAAGCATAAACTTTTTCAAAGGTTTTTCAGCATTAAAATATGCTTCCTGATAATTAATTTTTTCATTTAAATAGGGATCAAGTGCATTTTCATATACATCTGTCCAAACAGGCTTCATAACAAAAAAAGTCATAAAAAGGGCAAGCCCTACAAGAACCTGGTTTGGAGGGCTTGTCTGAATTCCCATTCCCTGACGAAGAAAATGAAATACAACAACAATTCTTGTAAATGAAGTCATTAAAATTAAAATTGCCGGTGCAAGGGTCAAAATTGTGAGGAGAGCTAAAATTTCCAGGGCAATTGCAACTTCAGAAGGATTTTCAGCAGCTTTTACCCCTAGTTCAATTGAAGGAATGGGAAAACTTACTGCAAAAGCAGAAGAGGGAATAAAAAAAATGCCTGAAAAAATTAAAAATAAAACAAATTTTTGTTTTTTCATTTTAATCCTTTTTTTCTTTTTTTAAAAAGAATCTGCTTTTAAGATTTTCCTTAAAAATTTTTGAAAACTCCTGGGTGTTTTCTTCTTTTTTTTCAGTCTCTTTATCAGTTTTTCCAAGTTTTGAAATAAGAGTAATACTTTCCTTGGTAACTCCAATGAGAAGCTTTTCACCATCTGCATCAATAATTATAAGCTTTTCCCTGCTTCCAAGATAAAAAGATGAGATAAGCCTGATTTCAGACTTGTCTCCCATGGAAAAATTTTTTGCCATAAATCGTTTTACCAGATAAAGGCAGCCCCCAAGAATTCCAAGCACAATTGCAAACATCCCAAGGGTTTTAAAAAGTTCAGCATAAAGATTAATACTTCCCGGTTCCATAAATCTTCCTATTCTCCAAGGGTTCTAACCCTTTCCATTGGACTTACTATGTCTGTAAGCCTGACTCCAAACTTTTCATTTACAACCACAACCTCTCCCCTTGCCACAAGTTTATGGTTGATATAAATTTCCAGAGGTTCTCCTGCAAGCTTGTTCAGCTCGACAATTGAGCCCTGACCAAGCTGAAGAAGATCATTTACAAGCATTTTAGAACGTCCCAGTTCAACAGAAAGCTCAAGTGGAATATCAAGAATAAAGTCCAGATCCCGCTCAGCTTCATCTTCATGGGATCCTTTTGTTTCTTCATCTTCTGCACTTTCAATCTTTTCTTTTTCCTCTTCAGTCATTAAATTTCTCCTGATTAGCTGTTTTTTAATGTTTTTGTAATTCTAAATGCCTGAAAACCTTTTTTTACCCCTGCAAAACCTTTAAACTTAGGAACGCCTTCAATATAACCATGAAGAGGAGCTGAAGCATCCTGGGAAAGGGGAATAACATCTCCTTTTCTCATTGTAATAAGCTTTTCTCCCCTTATTGTGGTTTTGCCCAGTACAACCTTAAAATTAACAGAAGACTCCCTGATAATTTCTGTAAGTCTTCTTTGCCAGGTAAAGTCAATTTCTTCAGTTTCAGCCTGGAACCCTGAAGAAAGCTTTCCTCTCAAAGGCTCTATCATTGCATAGGGAAGACAAATTGTAAGCTTTCCTGCGGCCTGTTCCAGCTCAACTTCAAACCTTGCAACAATAACAAGATCTGTTGGAGGAACAATTGCGGCAAACTGAGGGTTTACTTCAGATCTCTGGAGTGAAGTAACAATTGGTTCAACAGGCTGCCAGGCTGTTTCAAGATCTTTTAAACATGAAGAAACAACCTTTCTTATCATTTTGTCCTCAATTGGAGTAAATTCCCTACCCTCTACCTTGGCTTTTCCTGTTCCTTTTCCTCCAAAAAAAGTATCAATAAGATTAAATACAAGCTCAGTGTCCATTACAAGAAGAGCATTTCCCCTTAAAGGATCCATTCTGTATACATGAAGGCTTGTGGGAACCGGAAGAGATCTTACAAACTCAGAAAACTTAAGAGTGTCAAGAGATTCCGAGCTTATGTCAATATTTGTCTGCAAAAGAACAGAAAGAGCTGATCTTACTTCTCTTGCAAACCTTTCATTGATAACTTCAAAAGTAGGAAGCCTTCCCCTTATTACTTTCTCCTGTCGTTCAAAATCATACTTTGTAACTCCCCCGATTTCTTCGGGATCGCTGGATTCTGCTTCAACTTTGCCTGCACTCAGCCCGTCTAAAAGGCTATCAACTTCTTCCTGGGTTAATACTTCACTCATAATCTTTCTCCGCCGTCAAATTTATGACATCACCAGTCAAGAATAAGGAACTCAGTAAAATAAAGATTTCTCATTATATTTTTGCCTGAAATTTCATTGATTTTTTTAAAAAGATTTTGTTTGATAAAAAGTTTTTCAGTGATTTCGTCAAGATCAGAAGGTTTTTTCCCACTGAAATATAAGGCCAAATATTTTTCAATCAGATTTTTATTTTCAATTAACAAAAGTTTATCGCTTTTTTCAATAACTTCAGCATAAATTGTAATTCTTAAATTTTTAGCCAATTCTTCCTCAAACTCAGGTTTCAGCTTTACAATAATTTCCCCAAACTTTAAAAGCCCGGGATAAAAATCTTCTGGGCCAGAGACAAAAAGAGCCTGATTTTCATCTGGTTTGGGGGCTTTCTTTGTTTTATCAATATCTTTATCAGTAAAAAATAAAATAAAAACAATAAAGAAGACAGAACCAAGAAGCAAAAAACCTCCACCAATTATTATTATAAGATTTTTGCTGATTTTAAATTTGGATTTTTCCTTTTCCTCAGACATTTTTTCACCTGGAATTTATTTTTATAATCAAAGACAGATATACAATTAATATGCCATAATTGTAAAATTATTATATTCTGAATTAAACGTTTGATATTTTTAAATAATGAATTTTTTAAAAAAGGACTGTTTTTTATTTGAGGAAGGTCAGGCTTTAAAGCCCCTCACCTTTTTAAGTGAGGGGCAATTAAATTATCTCTTCATATTTATTACTTCAGCAAGCATATCATCAACTGTTGTTATAATTTTTGAGTTTGCCTGGAAGCCTCTTTGAGTTGTAATCATTGAAACAAATTGATCTGCAATATCAACGTTTGACATTTCTAAGGAGTTTGGTGAAATACTTCCAAGGCCGTTATCCCCAGGCCTTCCTGTTATGGCATCACCACTTGATCTTGTTCCACGGTAAAGATTTCCACCTTCTTTATACAATCCCTGCTCACTCAAAAATTTGGCTAAAGAAACTCTGTAAAGAGGGATTTGTTCACCATTTGAATATACTCCTGTCATAGAACCGTCACCTGAAACATTAACACCTTCAAGGTCTCCTGCTCCGTATCCATTGGCAGACTGAAATGTTGTTGTAGATGATTTGGCATACTGGGTTGTTGCTAAAGAACTCTTTTTAAAACTTATCCCGTCAAACACAGCCCCTATGTCAAACTTCATTTTCTGCTCTGTGGTTTCAAAGGTTCCTTTTGCACCAAACTCTCCTGTGGCTCCAAGAAAGTCTGCCATAAAAGAAAAATAACCCTCGGTTGCAATATCTTGTTTTTTTATTTCAGTCCATGAGGTTCCGCCGATAAGATCAAAATTAATCAAGCTGTTTTTAGCGTCTGTTCCGGTTCCAAGGGACTCTGTAAAGGTAAAAACTATATCTTTAGTATCATTTTCTCCGCCTGAACCGTCAAGATCTATATAAACACTGTCTTTATCACCTTTTACAATTGCCTTGGAATAATCTTTGGGAGCTGATCTTGGATCTATATTAAAAGTAAGGGTATCTCCAGAGTTTGCTTCAACAGGATTAGTTCCGTCATTAAGTGAAAAAGTCATGTCATCAGAACCATTGCCATTAAAATCTATTGTAAAATTGAAGCTGTCTGTCGTTGAAATAATTCTTGCACCCGGGTATTCAAGGTTTTGAAACGGATCTATTTTAAAAGCCATTGTACTTGGAATAACTCCTGTTGCATCCAGTGCGGTTGTAAAACTGTATGTAATATCAGCATTGCCGTCTCCATTGAAATCTATCTGTACCTGATTTTTGTTACTTGAATCTGCCCCTGTTAAAACCTGAACAGCCGGATAGTCTGTTCTGACTGCATCAATATTTGCAAAACTCCAGTTCCCGTTACCATCATAATTAAGAGCATAGTTTACAGTTGAAGCCCTGGTGAAAACTTCGGGATTATCATAGTAAAGAGAGGGCTCTGAAACAATTTCTCCTGTTCCTCTTACAAACTTTACAGGCTCTTTAAAATACCAGTCTCCTGACGCCCCATAGACAACGTCAATATTTCCTGTCCTGTATGTAAGAACATCGGGATTATCTACAGTAATTGAAGCTTCAGGATCAAGAGCAGTACCAGAACTTATTTCAAAAACACCTGTATTTTTTTCAATTATACCATCTTCAGTAGGAAATGAAAGATACCAGGATTCATTGACTGGATCCCAAACAAGATTTAAATCTTCAACATCTCTTATCATAGCACTGGGATCATTTATCATAAGAGTTGAATTATCATTTCCTGTATCTCCTTGATATCTTAAATTTGTTACATCTTGCTTATGAATATCAAGGGTTCTGTTTATATCAAAATGAAGCGAATCTGTAGCAGCAGCATCACTATTTAAATAAATAGTCATATCAGGTTCAGGCCTGGGGTCTGTAAGATCAGGATCAAATCTGATATCAATTTTCTTTTCATTACTTGTTGTCATTATTTCTGCATTGGGATAATTTTTTGGCTTGTCAAAACTGTCAATTGTTCCATCGGCAACTCCAAGAAGACCTGAGGTATCCTGAAACTTCCAGCTATTCCCGTCAAATTCCATATGAAAATTAAATCCATCATGGGCAAGTTTATCATAATTATCTACTCTGAAAGTTATGTCTTCTGATTTATTAACCCCGTAAGATCTTACATTGCCTATTATCCCGGTAAACTTTTCCATGGTCATATCACGAACAGAACCATCACTTTCATTGAACTTTATTTCACCTCTTGCTAAAAGACCTTTGGCAGAAGTACCCTGAACAAGGTTTCTCAAATCCTCATCAGGATTACATGTGATAAGATATTCCCAGGTTGAGCCTGATTTTTTATCATAATAAATTGTAAGATCATGGGTGCTTCCAAGTGAATCATAAGCCTTTACAACACTTTGATACTCGTAATTATTAGGGGCTATAAATTCATCTTTTGTTCCATCCCAGGTGTTGGCAAGAACAATCGACTGACTTTTAGCATCTGCATCAAGATTGGTAACCATGTTTATAGTATCTGTTTTCTTTGGAGGAGAGGTAAAGGATTCTAAAACTATATCCCTGATAGCTCCTATATCATTGCCTGTTTCTTCGTGAAGCTGCCACCCCTGAACTACATAGCCTTCCGGATTTATAAGACGGCCGTCCTTGTCAAAACTAAAATTACCTGCTCTTGTATAATAGATTTGTTGAGAATTGTTATCCCTAATCTGGAAAAAACCATTTCCGCCTATGGAAAGATCAGTTGTATTTCCTGTTGATTCAAAGGAGCCCTGCTGAAAAGAAGTATCCACAATTTGAATTGCAGTACCCCTACCAACCTGGGATGAGCCTGACTGAGTTGCCATACTCTGGTTCAAAAGGTCTGCAAATAAAGACCTGTTTCCTTTAAAACCCACCGTGTTTACGTTTGAAATATTATCGCCTATAACCTGCATGGAATTACCCATGTTTGTCAATCCGCTTGTACCTGCATATAATGAACTTGTAAGGGACATTGCCTAACCCTCCTTATTTTTTATTTATTCTGAGCAGAAACTGTTTTTTTTAACCATTTCCATATTTTAAAATAAGCTGAAAATTTCAGTTTCTAACCCGCTTCCAATTAACCAGAATTTCCAGGTGACTAACCTTTAACCGCTTCTATATATTCAGGAGCAACCCGCACTCCATTAATATCAAGAAAATGCCTTCCATTTTCATAAAACACTCCTGTAACCTCTCCTTTGACAGAAGTATCAGCCTTTAGATTACCTGAGGCTACAACTTCATAATAATAATATCCGTCTGATAATTTATTGCCGTTTTGATCCTTTCCATCCCATTCAATTTCTACGGGTTTCCCTCCTTTAGTATTTCCATTGTGATATGAATAAACAATCTGTCCTGTTGAATTTAATATATTCACCCTTGTAGATGCTTCACTTTCAATTATAAACGATGGAAGAGAACTTTTAACCTTGCCAGATTCAAGGGAAATTGCCCCTGTTGAAGCTTCAATTGTTTTTCCAAGATAATCAAAAGTTGAGCCTGGTTCAAATTCAGAGGATTTTTCAGTTCTTGCTTCAACTACAGACTTGGGTGATACAAGAACTCCTTCAACAACAAGATACTGTTTTTCTCCCTGATAGATTATTGAATCAACTTTTCCGCTTACAGAAGTAGTAACCGGCGAATATCCTGAAGATGTAAGAGCCTCAACATAAAAATTATAAGTTCCGTCTTCACAAGGATTTCCCTCTAGATCTTTTCCATCCCAGTTTATAGAATAAGAGCCTGGTTCTTTTTGTCCTGAATCAATTGTTTGAACAACTTTGCCGTTTTTATCAAAAACAGTTATTGAAACCTGGGCAGCTTCCTCAAGAGTATAAAAACCTCCGGCTGCTTTAGAATTTGTCAGATCTATTGTGTCAACTGTGGCTGTTATATACTTGTCAAGATAATCTTCTGCATTTTTTCCTGTCTGAAGATTTAAGGATTTGGAAATATCTTCAAGGATTTTGTTTGACTTGAACTGAGCTTCAAGTTGTGAAAACTGGGTCAACTGAGCAGTAAAATCCTGGGATTCCATTGGGTTTAAAGGGTCCTGATGCTGAAGCTGGGCAATGAGCATGGTAAGAAAATCATTCATCCCAAGATCATCGTCAGACTTAATTTTTTCAGCCATATGGTCTGTATAGCCGGTAATGCTACTTAGTGAATCTGATACAATAGTCATAATCTTCTCCCTTTAAGCAATCAAATCAACGGCTTTGTCAGAAAAAAACATTTTCTTTTTAACAAGCCCGGCATTTTCTTTTGAATTGTTTTTAGCTTTAACCCCTGAAATGCCTTTATTTTTCGACTGGTTTTCAAAACTGTTTTTTCTTTCTCTTGCCATTGCCTGATCAAAATTATGAGCAAGCTCAACATTTACCTCTGCAACCTGCATTCCCTGAGACTGAAGCTGATTTTTAAACTCCTGAGCCTGCTGAACCATAAGTTCATGGGTTGAATTTTTTTCAGCAATTATTTTTATATTAAGCCCATTTCTTACACTTTCTATTCTTAAGTGAAGCCTTCCCAAATCAGGCGGATTTAACCTAAATGAGACCTCTTTTTCACCAAGCCTTACTGTTCTTAAAATCTGTTTTTCAATTTGTTCCATTATTTGTTTTGAAAGACTTGCTCCTGAGCCAGGCTGGGCAGCCTTAGACACTCCACCTGAGTTTCTTGTCAAAGAGTTCTTCATAAAATCTGATCTATCTTCTGAAAAATCATTAAGCTTTTCTTTTTTTAAATTTTTCAGATTCATTTCCAAAAGACTTTTAATATTAATATCTATTTCTTCTCCCCCAGAGCCTTCTAAAGTAAAATTTAATTTATCATTTCTGACTGATGCCTGAATTAATTCATTAAAAGAGGAATTCAGACCCAAAACTGTTGAAAGATTTAGGGCTTTTATTTCTGGCTGATCAATTGGAGAGTTTGCAAAAAAAGAATACTCATGGGATTTTTCAAAAACTTTTAACTGGTAATCTGCCTGGATTGATTTTAAATTTTCTTCTGACAAAACTCTTTGATTTCTTTTCCAGGAGGCAAATGAGTCTTCAAAAATATTTCTGGTCAGCTCAAAACTTTCTTTTCCCAGATCTTTTTCATTAAAATGACTTTTTACAAACAACTGGTCTTCTTCATGAAAATCTCTTTTTACAGACAACTGACCTTCTTCATTAAAATCTCTTTTTACAAACAATTGACCTTCTTCATTAAAATAACTTTTTACAGACAACTGACCTTCTTCATTAAAATCTCTTTTTACAAACAATTGACCTTCTTCATTAAAATCTCTTTTTACAAACAATTGACCTTCTTCATTAAAATCTCTTTTTACAAACAATTGACCTTCTTCATTAAAAAGATTTTTCACAAACTCTGCTTCTTTGTTTTTAGAAGAATTATCCAATGATTTTTTATACAATTCCAAATCTGAAAAGGACTGGTTCAATCTTTTCTCAATGGCAGCCATGAAATTATTGATAGAGTTTTTATCTATCTCTATAAAAGAATTTTTGTCCTGGGGAAGTTCAAAAACAGACTCAATTGTCTCAATTCCTTTTACCAAATTAGAAAGAAGCTCATAGTGGCAAGCATTTTCAAAACTAAGATCTTTATTGTCTCTACCAAGAGTTTCCATGGTTTTTATTGCTTTTGACTTGATTTCATCAATTGAATCAAGAAGGCCTTTTAAAGAAAACCCTTTTTCCATGTCCAAACTTGACTCAATTGTTGATCTTATATCAGCTGAGTTTACCCCTATACTTTCAAGAGCAGTGGCAAAATAGGGAACAAATGAAAAAGGAAAATAAACCTCTTTTGAATCAATTTTCTCTTTATCTAAACTATCTATGGATGAAAACAGATCAGGGAGATAAGATTTTGTGTTTTTATCAGAGCTTAGAGCATTGTCGATTTCTTCCATTGACAAATTTTCCGAGGAAATAAGCACCTGCCTTAATGAAGAAATTTCTGTATAGGAAAAACTTACAAAAGACGAGCCTTTAGAAGCATTTCTCAAAACTTCCTTCATTCTCTCAACTATCAAACCAATAACTTTTTCATTAGGGTCTTCTAGTTTTGTTAAATCTTTTATTTCTGATACAGCCTCTGATGAAGAACCTTTTATAAACTCAAAATCAGAGTTTTGATATTTATTTAAAAAAGCATCAAACCCTGAATTTTTTTCTGAGTTAAATGAACTTTTAGATGAGACTTCAAATGTTTCTAAACTCTTAAAGCCTGAAAAAAATATATTTGTATACATAACTTAAGCTCCTGAATAATTTTTTATTAACTACAATAAAGCAATCTATGTGCCAATTTTTTGACATTAATTCTTTTGCTATATTTTCAGGTAGTTAGGTTTGAAAAGCCAATTCATCCGTCAAAAAAACAGAAACTTTTTCCCTGATTGAAATAAACAACGGAAAAAGTTGCCCGGGTAAAAAACAAAAAATTACCTAAATTTTAAAAAACTTTTTCCGATATAAATATTTATTGAGGCTAAAAAAAGATTGAAACCCAAAGAATAAGACTTTTATTTCAAAACTTTATAAAGACAAACTCCTGATAAAGCATGAGATTTGATAAAGCATAAAATAAAAAGTTAACAGTTTTTTTAAAAATTGTTTAAGGAAAAACAAATGCAAAACCGGCTAAACTTTACCATAGGTATAATCTTCTTTCTTGGGGGATGCTCAGTGTATTGGTTTGGAAGGCAAAATTCTCTTTTTTTTATTCTTCCAAAGGAACTTTCATTTAATCTACCTGGTCTTATAAAGTTTTCATCACCTGTTTTTTTTCACACTTTTTCAATGATTCTAATTTCTTCACCTTTTATAAAAAAAAAGATAAGTTCCTTGTTTTTTTTAAGTTTTTCATGGATAGCAATTCAAATATTTTTTGAAATCGGCCAAAAATATCCTGATTTTTTCAATAAAGTTTTTTCTGCTGGTATATTTTTGCCTTTAAACAACTACTTTAAAAAGGGTACCTATGATCCCATGGATATTGGCATGGCTGTTGCAGGTGGGTTATCAGGACTGATATTTCTGATTTTATCAAGATCAATTGTTTTTTATTTTACAAAGGTGAGAACTTATGTCAGAAAAAAATAAAGACATAACAAAAAAAATTATTTTAATTTTAATAACTCTTTTCGGGCTTTTTACCATAATTGCCAGCGGAGGGGGCAGCAGTTCAAGCAGTGTTACCAAGGAGAACAAAACAGAAGACTCTGAATCTCCTGAAAATACAGAAGTTACCCCTGCAGTTTCAATAATATCTCCAAGTGACGGAGCTGTTTACAATTCAGGATCATTTATAACTTTTTTTGGAAATGCCTATGATCATAAAGGGCTGCCCATTTCAGGCTCAAACCTGATATGGACTTCAAGTCAAGATGATCATCTTGGTAATGGGAATCTGCTTAATCCAAAATATTTAAGTGATGGAACTCACGAAATAACACTCATAGCTAATGATGCTCAAGGGAATCTTGGCATGGCAAAAATCAAATTTTCTCTCCAAGAAGACGACCAAAACACTCCGCCCCATTCTGTTTTTTTAAGATTGCCTTATCAAAATGCTGAATACAATTCAGGAGACCTGATTTTATTTGAAGGGACCGCAGAAGATCTAGAGGATGGTAATCTTTCAGGGAAAAGGCTAAAATGGTTTTCAAATATAGATAAAGAACTTGGAGAAGGTGGAACCTTAATCAGGGACGATCTTTCCGGAGGAACCCACACCATAACCCTTATTGCAGAAGACTCAAAAGGTTTACAGGCTTTTGCAGACCCTGTTACAATAACAATTAAAAACACAAGACCTGAAGCCAAAATAACCTATCCTCAGGACGGTTCTTCTTTTAATCTGAAAGATACAATAACTTTCAACGGAGAAGGCTGGGATAATGAAGACGGGGAGCTTTACGGTTCAGAACTTAAATGGCGATCAAATGTTTACGGTAATTTTGGTCAAGGAAGAGATCTTGCAATAAATTTTCTTCCAATCGACACTCATACTATCACCCTCACTGTTACTGACAAAAATGGTGCAGTTGATACTGATGATATAACCATCACAATAAACTGATTTGCGGATACAAAATGAATAAACTTAAGTATTTGTTATTTATATTGTTTTTTTTAAATGCTTTATCCCGTCTTGGTTTTACAGCCCCTCCTATAGTAACAATAACAAAACCAGCAGACAGTAAAACTTTTGAGCTGGGACAATTTATATATTTTGAAGGAAATGCACATGACCCAGATGCACAGGAAATTCCTATTATAGAAAACTCTCTTACCTGGAACTCAAGTGAAAAAGGAGCTCTTGGCAACGGTCAAAATCTGACAAGATCTGACCTTGGCGTTGGTACTCACACTATTACACTTACTGTAAAAAACGAAGCTGGAGAAACAGCCAGTGCTCAAATAAAAATAACAATAGTCAATACTCCCCCCACAGTAAACATCCTTTCTCCAGAGAAAGAGGAAAAGTATAATGCTAACAACAAAATAACGTTTCAGGGAAATGCTTCAGATGGTGACACCAGTCTGCCAGACAAGTATCTGAAATGGACTTCAGATATTGACGGAAGCATTGGAACCGGGGCAAACTTTCAAGTCTCCACCCTTTCTCCGGGAAGCCACAAAATCACATTAACTGTAACAGACCCGGGCGGTGAAACAACCCAGGAATCTGTTACTATAGAAGTAATAAACACAAAACCAGTTGCAATAATAAAGTCTCCTGATGATAACTCTGAATTTACTTCCCAGGACACAATCCTTTTTCAGGGCTGGGGAGAAGATGCTGAAGAACCCGATATCCAAAATGAAACATTAATTTGGGTTTCAAATCTTGACGGTAAGTTTGGAATCGGCCCTCTTGTATATACAGACAAGCTTTCTCCAGGAACACACAAAATTTCACTTACAGTAAAAGATTCAAGCGGTTTTTTGAGTGACCCAACACAAATCACAATTGAAATAACTAATGAAGGACCTCTCCCTATAATAAGCTCCCCTTTAAACAATAAAATTTTCAATGAAAATGAATCCATTGTTTTTTCAGGTAATGCTTCAGACAAAGAGGACGGTTATATAACAGGAGCCGGGCTTGAATGGTTTTCAGATATTGGCGGGTTCATTGGAACAGGGACAGAAATTAAACCACGAAATCTCAGCCCAGGAAACCACACAATAACCCTTAAAGCAACAGATAGTGACGGATTTGAAAATTCCACCTCAATTACAATTGTTACTGGGAATAAGTACCCTGTACCTGAAATTATTTCTCCTAAAAACAATACTGTTTTTGACGAGAAGGAACTGGTTGAACTTTCAGGAAAGGCAAAAGATTATGAAGACGGTATGATTCCGGGAACAGCTCTTGAATGGAACTCAAGCAGAGACGGCTATTTAGGAACTGGAGAAGTAATTTTCAATCCGAATCTAAGTGCTGGAATCCATACAATAAGCTTAAAAGCCACAGATTCATACGGTGCCTCAGCAACCACTGAAACAACAATAATATACGGAAATACGCCTCCTATTGCCAAAATACTCAAACCAGACAAATCACTACCTGATTTCCCTGACTATCCTGAATATGAAAGAGGGGAGGATGTTGTTTTTCATGGAATAGGAATAGACATGGAAGACGGAGATCTTCCTCCGGAAAATCTTTTCTGGAGTTCAGACCTTAACGGAGAAATAACAAAGCTTGGGAATGGGAACTCTTTTAAATTAAATAATTTAAAAAGCGGAACCCATTTAATAAAACTTACCGTAAAAGATTCAGGAAACTCAAAGGGAAAAGATGAGGTAAAAATAATTATCAAGGAAATGTTTCCTGATAAAAATCTGATTTATATAAGAAAAGGTTCAACTGATGTTTTTGAAATATACGGTGGAATCCCTCCTTTCAAAACCTCCTCAAGAAGGGCGGATATAGCTTCAACCTCGGTTCTTGGAAGAACAGTAACTGTTACAGGAAAACTAAAAGGTGAAAGTGAAATCTTTGTTACAGACAAAAACACAATAAACACTTTCTCTATTATAGCAAAAGTTTTTGATAACAATATTTCTTTTCCCCATGCAAAAGGATTTATGACAAAAAATAATCTTAAAACAAACCTGGCTTACGAAGGAGACAATCTTGTTCTCGACGCTTCTGAATCTAATGATGACAAAGGAATAATTTCCTGGCACTGGGAGGTGATAAACGGAAATCCTCCTGTATATCTTTCAAGAAAGAATTCTAAAAAAGCAAAATTTGTTGCTCCCCCTGTCAAAGGAAATGAAAAATACACTGCTATACTTAAAATAAAAAATATAGATCAAGCTGAGTCAAAACATATATTTGATTTTATAATCAGGGAAAAAAATGATCAGTTTGACTCTTTGGGAATTATACCTGTTGAATCAGGAGAAAAATCCAATTTTTACGGAATTAAATATATTGAGGGTCTTTCACAAGTAAAGATAAAGACTCCGGGCTCAGATCCAAGAAACAGGCCCCATAAAATCTTCTATAACCTTTTAGATATTGAAAAACATCTTGAAGATGATGAAACAGCAGCTCAATTAATAATTCATTTGCCTGAGCGAGCTTTGGACAATCAGAAATGGTATCAGGAAAATAGTGCAAAAGGATGGCAAGAAATGACTGACTCCAATACTCCCTTAACAAACGGAGCCTACTTCAACCATTCAAAAGACCAAGTTTTTATAAACATTGAAGATAACGGGATTTACGATCTTAATCCGAACAAAAAAATTATAAGAACTGTCTCAGGGCTTGGAAGTAACCTTGAGGCTGAAACAAAGGAAGAGTCTTCTTCAAAAAGCAACAATTCATCAAGCTCCTGCTTTATCAACTCTTTTTTTTAGCTTTAAATAAAAACTACCCTTCCAAACATAATATGTTTGGAAGGGTAAATTCTTTTAATAAACCGGACAAAACTTCAACTTTAAACATCTTAATTTCAAGGATATATTTTAAAACCTATTTTAGCTGAGAAAAAATCAATGGGATTCAAGTCCTTAAAACCCTGGGAATAGTCAGCTTCAATAAAAAAAGATATTTTATCTGATACAATAAAATCACTTCCTACTCCAAACTTACCCCAAAAGTCTTCCTCTTTTCCCCTGCCTTTTTTGATTGAATCAGAACATTTTCCTGGAGCTTTTGCTTCCATCCATCCAAGACCAAAAGTTACATAGCCGTTAATTTTTTCTTTGGTCTGGGCTGGATAAAACTTTAAATTTAATGAATAAGCCTGAAGGTCAACCTCATCATGTGAAGCTGGGTTTTTTGTACCAATTTCTCTTATCTTATCAAATTGTGCTTCTAGAGTTAAACGTTCAGTAAAATCATAACCAACTGCAAAATTAAACCCAAAGGCATTATCTCTGTCCATTTCTCCATTAAAAGCATCCATATTATAACCCATGGCCGGACCCAAATAAAACTTACCCTGATCTGCCACTACTGAAGAAGGAATTGAAATAGTCGCTACCAAAAATACAATAGTAAAAATCTTAAAAATTGTTTTCCTCATTTACCGCCTCCGTGATCAATAATTATTTTCTCTAACGAGCACTCACATTAAATGCCTTTATATTATTTGAGTCTAATTTCTTATTGAAAAATTACAAGTAAATTCATCCGTAAAATCTTTTAAAAGCCTTTGAACTCAGGCCATTTAATTGACAGCCGTCTAAATAGCAACACCCTAAGAAGCTTTAGGCATAAGACTAAACCAAGAATTTTATTTTCCATGGTTTTTATAAAACAAGGTTCAGTCTTTACTTAAATTTAACAAAACTTAAGCAAATCAAACCTTATTAATCAAACAAAAGCCATGCAGATAAGTAAACATAGTACATCCAGATAAACCAAAAAACTTAGATCAGTTGTTGGTTTGTATAAAATTGTTAGTTTTGATGGTTGTGCCCATTGGAGAGAATTGCTGGATTTAAAAAATCAATCGATTTCAAAATCAACAGAATTGTTATTCAAATATCTATAAAGAGTAGCCCGCCCAACACCTAAAATCTTGGCGGCTTTGGTTTTATTTCCTCCGGTTTTTTCAAGAGCATAAATAACAGCAGCCCGGTTAAGTTTTCCCCTTGATTTATTGGTTCTAAGGGTTTTATCTCTATTTTTGGCAACTTCTTGAATTTCTTCAGGAAGACTTTCTAAATCAATCACAGAACCTAAAGAATGGATAATTGAATATTCAATAATATTTTCAAGCTCTCTTACATTTCCAGGCCAGTCATAGTCCATTAGTGCACTTAAGGCTCTTTTGGAAATATCAAGTTTTTCCTGTTTATGGCGGCTGGCAATTTTTTTGAGAAAATGGGCACACAAAACCGGGATATCGTTTTTTCTTTTTTTAAGGGGCACAAGGTAAATAGGAACAACATTAAGACGATAATAAAGATCATCTCTAAACTCACCTTTTTGAACAGCCTGTTTCAAATTTCTATTTGTTGCACTTAAAACTCTTACGTCAACCTTGATAGTTGATTCTCCACCGACCTTTTCAAATGTCCCTTCCTGCAAAACCCTTAAAAGCTTTACCTGAATATTTTTAGGGAGTTCACCAACTTCATCAAGAAAAATTGTCCCTTTATCTGCAAGCTCAAATCTTCCTTTTTTATCTCTTATAGCTCCGGAAAAAGCACCTTTTACATGACCGAAAAGTTCACTTTCAATTAAGCCCTCGGGAAGTGCTCCACAGTTTATAGGAACAAAAGGCAGAGAACTTCTTATACTTTCATTGTGGATTGCCCTTGCCACCAGCTCTTTTCCTGTTCCTGTTTCACCATAGATATGAGCCGGTGTATCATAGAGTGCAAGATCTTTTATCTGCTGAAAAACTTTTAGCATTTCAGGATCTTTACCTATAATTCCATTAAAATTCTGCTCTTTAAGTATTTGCTCCTTGGCAAGATTAAGTTCAGTAAGGTCTTTAATAGAAGCAGTTACTCCCCTTAGAATATTAAAAGAATCCCTGATTGGAATTATATTTACCTTAAGCTCTTTTCTTGTTCCTGACTTATCATGAAATGTTGTTTTATAGGATTTGCTTTTAAAACTTTGATCAGGAGATAGCCCTACACAAAAAGAACAGTTTTTCCCACAAATTGGAGAAGGGAAAACATCATGACAATCATTACCCAAAACTTCTTCCTGAGTGTATCCTGTAATCTGTTCTGCTGTTTTATTAAAATAATAAATCCTTCTATTCAAATCATGGGCTATTACCGCATCTCCAAGAGAGTTTATTATAAGATCCATATTGAACTTATAATTTTTTATCCCGGAAAAATAACCTGAGTCAAAAAAGCATTGAAGTTCTTTTTCAAGTATTGGGCCAAGGGCTTTTTCTTTAACCGCGGACTCAATTTTATCAGACCAGTCAACAATCACAGGAAATCCTGCAAACTGGCGAAACTTTTCTGATTTTGTACTACAAAGTGAAATTATAATGTCAAAGGATTTGCCATTGAACGCAAAAGGAGTTTTTAAATTAAAATCTTCAAGTTTTTTATCAGATAATTTGTTTGAAACTTCTCCTGTAAAACATCCCTCAAAACCAGCGTGTTCACCATATTTATCCAAGGCTATTTGAACTGCCAGCTTCAAAGTTTTAAAATCTTTTTCACAAACAAACAGTATTCGAGGTTTCTTCATCAAATTTTATTCCTTAAACCTTTCGAGTAAACAACTATACAACCAAAAAAATATTAATAAATCAACAAAGATGATAAAAAACCCAAGCACCAAGCTTTGAATTAAATTAAATTCTATACTTTTATAATTAGGGAAAAAATCATGGTCAAAAATTTTAATTTTTAAATCTGGATAAAAAACTTCAAGAGGTTATTTACAATCAAGAAAGGGGAATTAAAAAACAAAAAGGCCGCCAAAAAGAAGCGGCCCTTTATTTTAGCTAATTATCTTATAAACTTGGAAGAAACTGATAGCAAACAAGCATAATTGCTGTAGGAAAAAGAGAACTTATTAAAAGATAAAGGGGATTTATTCCTCCTTTATCAAACTGAGCATTTAAAATTCCGTATCCAGCTGGGTTTGGAGCATTGGCAATTACTGTAAGACCACCGCCTGCAACAGCACCTGCAACAAGATAGTACTTGGCAGATTCGGTTAAACCTTCAACAAGTGTACCAAGATAGGTAAGAGCAGCATTATCTGTTACCCCTGTAAGTACAGTTGTACCATAAAATAAAGCTAGATCAGGAAGTTTGGCAATCAGATCCTGAAGCCACCATCCCTGCATTCCTCCAAGAGTAACAAGACCTGCAAGAAAAAAACCTACAAGTAAAGATTCTTTTAATTTAAGCTGATCCTGATGTTCGTGGGTGATATGGGTCATTCCAATAAAAAAGAGAAAAAGACCAAGGAAAAACTTTGGGTGGTGAGCAGTTACAACAACAAGAGCAATAAAAACTATATGGATTGCAATAATCCAGAAAGGAACTGAATCCTGACTTGAGTCTTCACTTTCTGCAAGGTCTCCTTGAAGCTCATTCCTGAATAAAAATGAAGTAACAAGGGTTACCACAATAACTCCAGTAGCAGCCTTATAGCCGAAATTGGTCATCATATGCGACATTCCCCAACCCCATTTCGCCGCAACCATAAGAACGGGAGGTGCTGCAAAGTGTGTAAGAGTACCTCCAACAGAAACATTTACAAACAAGGTTCCTATTGTTGCATACTTAAACTTCTGGCTCATTTCTTCAGAATAATAAAATTTGAGAAGAAGAAGAGCTGTAACTGTCATTGCAGCAGGCTCTGTAATAAAAGAACCAAGAAGAGGACCAAAAATCATAGCTGAAATATAAAAAGACATTTTTCCATTGGCGGGGATAAGATTTGCAATAAACTTAATTAACTTTTCGGCAAACCCTAAAATAGGCTTTGTACCTGCCATACACATAATTACAAAAACAAAAGCCGGCTCTGTGTAGTTAACGCTGTCAATATAGTGAATTGCCCCACCAATTATACGATTGGCTTCGTCAACTATCATAAATCCTTCGATCGCTGCATAAAACACTATAAATATAATTGACCAAATACCAAAGATAGCTTCAACTTCCCCCAAAAAATGAAGAAGCCGGTTAGCCATTGAACCTTCTTTAAACTTATGGGAATAGGCCACAATGGGATTAGCCAAAAAAGTGTGAATAACAGCTATACTAAAAATAACTGTTCCTATTACCTGAATCGATGTGGGGCTCATTAATTCCTCCTCTTATATTCCTGATAATATTTTATTCAGATTCTAAAATGAACTGAACCATTTATACATTTGCCACAACTTGCGGTTAAACCAAAAAACTTTGAAAATCTTCAAATATTTTCTTTCAAATACATGAAACTTTCAGTTTAGACAAAGTAATTACAAAATAAATAGTAATTAAAAGTTTTCTCTGTCAATAGAATTCCAAAATAGATTAAATCTTCCAGTCTTATTTTTTAAGTATTTGTCTTGACAAATTTCTACACCGTGTCATATTTTTTATTTTAATAATTTTAGTTTTCCCTTGCAATATTTAATAAATAAAAATTATCTTGTGTTTAGATAAAAATATTTTGCTTAACTTTTTGGAGGATGAATGAAAATTTCTGAATTTATGACAACTGATGTCATTAGCTGTAACGTTGATAAAACTCTCAAAGACGCTGCTGACCTGATGCTGGAAAAAAACATAAGCGTTCTTCCTGTTGTTGACTCAGACAATAAGCTCCTGGGAATCTTGACAGAATCTGATTTTGTTGGAAAAGACGCTAATATTCCCCGTGCAATGGCTTCTATTAGAATGCTTTTTGGCAAAACCGCATACAGGGGAAACATTGAGAAAATATACAGAGAGGTAAAAGACCACCCCCTTGACAAAGTTATGACAAAAGATCCAGTTACAATCAGTGCTGATTCAAGCTTAACAGCCCTTGTTGAACTCATGGGCAACAGGAACCTGAAAAGGATTCCTGTTGTAAAAGACAAAAAACTTGTTGGAATTGTTACAAGAAAAGATCTCATCAAAGCTTTTTCAATGGTCAAATAATCTTTAAGTAAAAAAACTGACTGAATTTACAATCATCACAATAAACAACCTGATTTCAGGAATTAACCCTGGGATCAGGTTAGTCAAACTAACTTTTTATTATTTCTAAATTTAAAACTTTTGAACATAAGCAGTAAACATTGTTTTTTTAAATTAAATTTATTTGTATTTTAACCTCAGATTCCCTAAACAATTTTTTGTACAAATCCAGTTGAAACTTATCCTAATAAAAGCCCAAACTCCAAACTAAAAAATTTAACAGCACCCCTCCAAAATGACCCCTAAGTTCCAATTTATTTCTTAAAAAGAGTTTTCACACTAAAAATCTGTGAAATATAAACAATGTTATTCCTATTAATTTCAAATATTTAAAAATAAGACTAAAAAAAATCCACTTTTTATTATTTTTTTTATTGACATCAAAACCCTGGTTATGAGAATCTTTCACTCAAGCAGTAAACACTGTTCTTTTTAATTTAGAGTGTTTCCGTAGCTAAATAAAAATCAGTAGGATAACCTTCCGCCAAAAAGATTATATACTGAAAAGGAATTAACCTTTAAATTTAACAAACGGAAACAAAATTAAAAATGCCAAGAAAAAGCCACACCTCGGGTAATCGGGGGTCGGAAAGCCAAACGGGTCCTTAATGCACTGACTTGAAAAGACTTTAAGGATGGCCAGGCTGCCTCTGGTAGGTTGGAACAAACTTTTTTTAACTAACCTGTCTAGGAGGAGATTTTTATGAAACGTTTTATCGTAGGTTTAGCAGTAGCAGCAATTCTCACCATGCCAATGGCAGCATCAGCACTTGAAAAAATGGACAATTCACAGCTTAGATCTGCAACAGGTCAGGCTGGGGTTTCTATTGCAGTTGATGGTATTGTAATTTATCAAAAAAGTTTAGCAGACAGCACATTCTGGGATACCGATGGTGTAAACGGAATGACTGGTGCAGCCGGTATCATGATAGACCAGGCAGAAGAAATGCAAAAACTTATAACAATAAATGCAATACTTAATGCAGATATTTATGGAGTAGATGCACTAAGAGCCACATTTGGTAACACAGAAGACATTGGTATTATCGAATCAGCTGGTGTTGCAGCAGCTATTGCCGGTGGCACTCTAGATCCTACAAATGGCCAGATGGCAGGAACTACAACAGGTATTTCTCCACTAACAATTGATGTTGGAACATGTAAGGCCCTTACAGCTGGATGGAACTACAATACAACTGGAATGGACGCAGCAACTCTTCCTGCATCAGCTCTTGCAGTTGGTGGTGTTGTAATCGGTCTTCCTACAGTTGAAATCAAAACCTATTCAACAGTAGATTTCAAAACCATTAAATTAAGAAACGGTACCTGGGATGCGGCTGCTGGTATAGTTACAGATTCATACGGAACAGCTGACCAGGAACACTTTAACGCAAATCATGCCCTAATCACAATTGAAAAATCAGGTACATCAACAATGGCTATCCTAGGTGGAACCCTTGAAATAGCTCCTCATTAATAAGTAAGTCATAAACTAACCCCGTCTTTAATATAAAGGCGGGGTTTTTTTCAACCTGAACCAAGGAGAAAAAAAAATGAAAAAAACAATTGCAACATTAATTATTTTTTCTGTTTTTATTTTTCCCTGTTTCTCAAAAGAAATACTTCACCAGGATGATTTGAAAAAAATAAGAGGCCAGGCTGGAATAGCAATTGAGCTAGAAGAAATTATAGTAAAAGTTAAATATGGTACCATAATCTATACTGACACCGACGGATACGGCTCAATTAAAAAAGCAGGAATAAAGATAATTTCAGATGATCAAGGTTCTAGATTATACTTCAAACCTGTAACTGATTTTGGAAAATATTCCAATGCCAAACTTAAAAAAGATTTTGGTGAACAAATCGGGAATCTTAGTTTAAATAAAAATTTAATTAAAAATTATAATTCAGAAATTAATAAAATACACAGGGAAGAAAATAAGAAATCAACAAAAGAAAAAGGAGTTAACTTTTCTCCCCTGATAATTGAAACAACAGACTTTTGCCCTCTTCTTACAGCAATGGGTGTTATAAATTCAGGCCTCAAAGAGATTTCAAGGATTCTCCCAGTGGAACCAAACCTTATAAAAGGAGGAATTATTTCAAAACTTCCTTCCATTGAAGCCACAACTGGACACTCAACAAAAAGCATAGTTTTTTTTACTGGATCTGATTTTGAGGCAATGAACAGCAACCAGACTCTTCTTACAATTGAAAAGGGCCCTGCCACCCAGGTAATTTTTGGAGGCACTGTTGAAGTAAGTCCAAACAAATAAAGAAAATAGGAAGTCTTTATGTTTTTACAAAACCTTACTACAATTATAATTTTTATCTGCCTGACAAATTCAAGTCTATTCGCAATATCCTTGATGAGTGAAAACGAGTTAAAATCTCAAACTGCCCAGGCAGGTATTTCTATTGCCATTGACAATGCAGTTTTTTACAATGAAGATTCACAAATCAAATTAATTGATGACTTAAATAAACCAACCCCGGGTTATCTCAATTTTAAAAACGTAAAAACCTTAACCACTTATAATACAGGCAATGTTGATTTTGACAATGACGGAATTATGGGAGAAATCCTCATTGATATAGCCAGCCCTTCTGACCCAGCTTCAGGCGGATATCCAAACCCCTATATTTCAATTGAATCTGATGATTTTGAGGTTCAGTCCTTTATTAAAATTGGTGAACTGGAATTTAACCAATCAGCCATTGGAAGCATGGAGATCATAGGAACAGGTTTTCCAAAATGGAATCTTTACTTTGGAGGTCATGGTTCAGGCATAGATTTTGAGACAGGATTCCAGCTTAAGGTAGATTCATTTAAATTTGACTACGGACCGGAAGCCAATGGAAACTGGCTTGGATTTCAAAACCTATTTATTGCAGATTCGTTTTCAGGCATTCCTGAAAACCCTTCAACCTGGCAGCCTTCAGGGAAATTTAAATTAGGTAATTTTAAAACCAACTCTCCTGCCACCTTTGATATAGGACAAAGAGCAACCAATGATCCAACAGGATCTGATACAGAACCAGTTATTTATGTTTCAGCCCCAATCACTGGCTCTCTAAGAATTGAAAATATCCACTTGGGAAATAAAGATTTTGGTGCCGTTGCAATTGACGGAATAAATATACATAGACTAACAATTGAAGTGCCTGGAAGAAACTTGGGTAATCTATGATTAAAACTAAACTATTCTTTCTTTTTATTCTAATTGTTTTCTTCAGTATTTTTGTAAATTTTTCTTTTGCCCTTGAGGAACTTTCAAAAGAAAAAATGAAAACAACCACAGGACAAATTTCTTTTTCAGATTTTACCACCACTAACACAACAACAAGAATATTTTTAAATACCCATATTGAAACCTTTACAGAAATTGAATCCATCAAGCTTGGCTATTATGCAAAAGAAGGTGCAAACGGCTGGGATCAAAACTGGACAAATATAAGTATTGGAACAAATACTGCAAATTTAACAATTGACGGACTTATTATAAAAGCGGATTTTGACGATTTAAACTCTGCCAATCCAACCCTTAAAAGACTTATAATAGGTTCCAATATGCTCAATGGAAACATTTCCGGTAATTTCAACTCATTTACAGGAACATTTCACCCAGCTCTTGAAGGTGGGAACTCTCCTCCGCTGGAATATTCAAGAGAAAACCTGGGCTCCAAAAACTTTTCTTTTGACTCAAGTTCAGAAAGACAGGGTTTTTTTCTTATTCTAAATCCCCAGGCAGGAAATCAGGGAATTCATTCTGTTCTTGGTTTTAGTGAAGGAAATATTCAAAACGCTTTTGCTCCAAACCATTGGTGGGATCAGCCTTAAATTTATATAAAAAACTTTTTGTATTAACAAGGATTCAATGCAGATTTTTGTTGCCCGAAAGATAAATTGTGTTTAGGATATGAGAACATAAAAACTTTAAAAAAAGATTAATTAAAAAAATGCACTTTGCCATAGGTTTTGCAATTTTAATTGCTTTAATCCCAAATTTTTTTCCTGAAGCAGGAGCAGATAAAAAAATTGCTATTTTTTCTTCAGGCTATAAAGGTGAAATTCGCATCAGAGAAGATATCATCCCTTTTACTGAAGAAAACTTCAGACATATAGTAAAGCAGGAGCATGATTTCAGCTGCGGTTCTGCTGCTCTTGCAACTCTTTTAAACTTTTATCTCAACGAAAACTTAAGCGAAAAACAAGTTATAAGAGGTCTCATGGAATTTGGCGATAAAGAGCAGATTAGACAACTCAGAGCTTTTTCTTTATGGGATATGCAGCAGTTTCTCGACGCCATAGGCTATAAAAGCGGGGGCTACAAAGCTAAACTGGAAGACTTGAATAACAATGAGTACTGGCCTTGTATCCTTCCAATCAAGGTATACAATTATAAACATTTTGTTGTTTTAAAAGGAATTTATAAAGATCATGTTTTTCTTGCTGATCCTTTCCTGGGGAATTCCAGCTACTCAATGGATAAATTTAAAAAAATCTGGGATGACAATATAATGTTCATCATCTGGGCAGATAAAGAAAAAACAATCTCAAACCTTAAGCTTTCAAGAAGAGATTTAAGATATATTGACAAAGAATTTCAGGAAACCCTGATGACTCCCTCAATAGATCCAACCCATAAAATTGAAACCTACAGGCTGGATGAAACAGGACCATGGAAGACTTACAAAAAATGATCAAGGCCAATAAATTCAGCAAATTATATGTTTTTTATTTCTTGTGTTTTTTAACCCTGCCCTTTGTTGCCTGTTTTGCAGATGAAATAGATATCAACCAAGACCTTCTTGATAAACAAATCATAGAGCTTGAAAAACGTGCAGAAGAACTAAACAAAAAAACTCTGACCGAAAAAACCAAAAAAGATTTTTTATCTGAACAAGACGAGTATTCAAAACTTTTATCTGCTGCGGGCCGTGAATATACACTGAGACCCAAAGGAGTAGTCGGAGTAGATTATAGTTTTTCATATTATGGAAAAACCTATGACCAAATAAGTTCAGCAGAAGAATCAGGGACTTCATTTGAGCGTGAAGCAACTCACAGAATGGTAAATACTGTTTCAATTGAATATCCTTTAAAAAACAATCTTTCCTTTCTAATTGATCTGCCTTTTGTATCAATCTATGATGATATTCAGGGGGAAACTGCTGATATGGATGATTTTGGAGACCCCTATATGGGAATTTTATTCCAGCCCTTCAAAAAACAAGACAACAAACCCGGGTTTACAATAAGTTCTGGTTTTACCTTTCCCATGGGAAGAAGCCCCTATGAAATAAACCCCCAAACAGAATTCCCAACAGGAGAAGGTGTTTATACATTCAACCTAGGACTTGGGATGAGTAAAAAAGTCTCCCCTACCCTTGTTTATGGAAGCTTTTTTTACTCATACAAATTTAAAAACTCAAGACTGGATTTTAAAAACTCAATTTACCTTGGCGAAACAGGTGAATATTTAAAAAAAATAAACCCTGGAGATGAGGCTGGTTTTAATGCTGGAATGGGCTATGTTATTTCAGAAAATGTATCCATAAGCTTTGGATGTAAATTTATTTATCAATTCCCAACTGATTATACTTGGAGAGGAAGAGGAAAACTTTCTTCTTCTTCAACCACCAGCTCGCTTTTCTTGCTAGGAACTGCCTGGCAAATCACAGAAAAAAGAAAAATTTATATGGAACTGGGTATTGGGCTCACAAATAATGACGAAGATTTTAGTTTTAAATTCAGAATACCTTTTAATTTTATTCTTTGATTGGAAAGCAAAGGCAAATGGCTACAAAACTTCAAT
Source organism: Desulforegulaceae bacterium (assembly GCA_034006035.1). NCBI lineage: Bacteria > Pseudomonadati > Thermodesulfobacteriota > Desulfobacteria > Desulfobacterales > Desulforegulaceae > Desulforegulaceae bacterium. The sequence continues at coordinate 237,158 of JAVETN010000001.1, read as the reverse complement.
TAGCAACCAAAAAACTTCCTTTTTTCTATTTAATAATTTTATTATTTATTCTTTTACCAGTTTATTCAAACCTCAATGCAGATGAAATCGATCGTAAAAATTCTCCAGAAATAAAAGAAAGACTGGAAAAGCTTGAACAGCTCTTACTTGAGATTGAAAAAAAACAAAAAGCTTCGGAAGTAATGAGCGAGCTTAAACAAACTGATGAAGAAAAAAAACAAAAAGACGAAGATATTCTTGATGCTGCCGGCCGTGAATACACTCTTGCAACTCCAGGTCTTTTAAACATTTCCTATTCAATAAGCTATACAGGAGACACCTATGACCAATTGCAATCAGTTGAAGATGAAAACGGAAGAACAAGCACCATGGTAAAGCATTTAAACTCCCATAAACTTTCCAATTCTCTTTCATTTAAAGTACCGATTTTAAAAAACCTCACCCTTTCTTCAAATATCCCCTTTTCCTATGAATATATAGACAGTCAAAAAGGTTCAAAAAACGGAAGTGGAATAGGAGACCCAAGCTTTAACATCCAATACCAACCCTTCAAGCCAAGAGAAGGAATTCCAACAACAATTCTCAATGCAGGGATAATTGTCCCCCTTGGAGACAATCCCTATAAAATGGACGGTGATGATGAGGTTGCAATAGGAAATGGATACTACACTGTCTTTGCCGGTGCAAATTTCAGCAAATCAATTGACCCGGTTATTGCCTTTGGCGGAATTTCTTTTTACAAAAATATGGATGTGGACGATGCAAAGTACAATACCGACAAAGAACAAAAAGAACAGGGAATTTATATTGAAAAAGTAAGTCCGGGAAACCAAATAAGTGCCAATCTTGGGATGGGTTATTCCCTATCATATCTTGTTTCAGTTAGTGTGGGGTTTCAGTATACATATAGCTACTCAACGGATTACTATTGGAGGAACATAGGAAAAAGCACTTCTCCCACATCTTATTCATCTTCACTTTCCATAGGCACAAATTGGAGAATTTCAAGCACCCGCTCAGTTAATACAAGTTTAAATATAGGACTTTTCAATAGTAACTCAGATGTAAGTTTTAGTTTAAGCATACCCTTTGATTTTAAACTCTAATTTAAAGATTTGAAATGAAACTCCTTAGCCCAAAAACAAAAAACATGAGAATAAAAAAACTTTTAATTACAATTGTTCTTGTTTTGTTTTTATCAAAAGAAACATTGGCAACCTTCAATGAAAACCCTGCAATTGATGCAAGAGCTTTAGGTCTTGCAAATGCATGCACAGCCTCTCCTCCTGGTCATATGTCTGCTCATTTCAATCCTGCAGGATTATCAAAAATTGATGAAGGAGCAATGTTTTCCAACGGTTTTGGTATACCTATAATTAAAAGAAAAGGGAGCTTTAAAGAAAATAAAGACTTTAAAGGTTTTATGGGCGACAAATGGGGGCCAAATGCTGAACCTAATATAAATGACCCGGATTCAAACCATGGAGGCCCTGATCCATTAAGGAATACAAAAGGCACAAACTCCTCAACCAAAATGTACATCCCTTTTCTTGGTCCAATAGATTTTCTTGCTGCTGTGAGCCTTGGACTATCCCATAGAAAGCCTGACTCAAAGTGGACTTTTGCATACACAAACTACGCTCCCTACGGAGGAGGGATGACCCATAATGATCCAGGGGATCCTCTTCGTTTTGGATGTAAATCTCTTTACCTTCAGCATCTTATTTATGCTGCTCCAACTTTGAGCTATAAAGCCTCAGACCAACTCTCACTTGGAATTTCAGTGGGATTTGGACAAACAGCAATGGGAATATCCCTTGATCAAAGAACCCCAAACGAGCTTGTCGGACTTACAAGGGTTATTGGTGATGCAACAAGAGATCTTGAAATACCTGTTGTTTCACAATTGACTCTTCCAGCCCCCTGGCTTGGAGGCGGACTTGGTCCCTATGAGCACAACACAAGCATGGAAATGGACCTAAGAGATGACTTTACCCCTTCGGTAAATCTTGGTCTTTTATGGGAACCAACCCATTGGTTTGGATTTGGCCTTTCTTACCAGAGTCAGGCAAAAGCAAAACTTTCAGGAAAATACAAATTTACCTATAGTGAACAATGGCAGCGACAGATTGCCTGGAACGGAAGCACAGAATATACAATGACAACAGCAGGGATGCTTGATATGCCCTACAAAGCAGTGCCTTCTCAAACTGGAAGAGTGACAGCAACCCAGCTTTTTCCAAGAAGAATTGATATGGGTATAAAACTAAAACCCTGGTCAAAAATTCAGATCACAGCAGATCTCCACTGGTCAAACTGGGCTGCTTTAAAAGAAGATAAATTTACTTTTGATCAAAGAATTCAGCTTTTCAGGATAGCTAAACTTCTTGGATATACAGGCGGAGATAATAATCTTATTGTTAAAAGGGAAATGGAAGATACCTGGCATTGGGGAGTTGGTCTTGAAGTTTATCCAAAAGACTGGCTTACTTTAAGATGCGGTTATGAATTTCGACCTGCATCTCTTCCAAAAGATAAAATTGATGCACTTTATTTTCTCCCTGATATGACTTTTTATGCTGCTGGATTTTCCCTTCATCTGCCTAAAAATGTTACCCTGGATTTTGGCTTTGGCTATTTGTTTAATGATTCACTTAAAGTTCCAAACAACTCAAGCACCAATATGAACTCAACAGATTTTACCAAAATAGTTTACAATCCCTATGCAGGGCTGGATTATGAGCAGGAAACCTATCTTTATATTGCACTTTTTGGAGTTACCATGCCCCTTTCTGTTCAAATGGAAATGCTGCATCATCAGCAGGAAATGCTCCACCACGCTGCAGGTAAAGTAAAAAAATTTTTAAAAAAATTAAATCCATTTAAAAAAGATAAAAAAGTAGAAAAGGATCAGATAAACCATGAAAATCAGATTTAATGTTCCAACCATTGTCTTTGCCCTGTCATTAATTTATTCCCCCCTGATTAATGCCGAAATCCTTGAAATAAATGAAAAAATAATAAGCTTATCAACACCTCCAGAGCAATCAAATATTCTTGATATTTCCTCAAACTTTCCTGATTACGACAAACTAGGAATAACCCTTTTAAAAGATAAAAAAATGTTTGCCCAGATAAATTCAAAAGTCTATGGACCCTATCAAAGCCTTGGGAAAGGCACCCCATTTTTTGCTCCTTTTTCAGGAATCTCTGCTTTTACAGCAATTTCTAACTCCAATTATTTTGCAGTAATCAATGGGGAGGAACAAAAAAAATATGATGGTACAGGCAATCTTGTAACAAGTAATGATGGTAAAAACTTTGCCTATATAGCCCAAAAAGGTGACAAACAATTTGTTGTAATAAATGGAAGAGAAGGCAAAAGTTTTGACGGATTTAAAAATGACCCTGTTTTCAGTCCTGACGGAAAAAGACTGGCCTATATTGCCTTTGAAGGCAGACACAAAGGATATGTAATTTGCCAGGACAAAAAATATGGGCCTTTCAAAAATATAAATGAACTTGTTTTCAGCCCTGATTCTTCAAAGCTAGGGTTCATAGCTTTTAAGGACAATGGCTGGCAGGTCTTTATTGATGAAAAAGAATCAAAACCTTATAAAAATGCCATACTTTTAAAATTTTCCAAATTGGGCAATTTCGCCTGTGTGGTTCAAAATGATAAAGACAACCTCATTTTGCTAGAAAACTTTAATGAACACCCGCCCTACAAGACCATTGGCGAACCTTTTTACAACCCGCAAGGAACAATTCTTTCCTATCCTGCAAACACAGGAAAAGACTGGCAGATGGTTGTAAACGGAAAAAAAGAATTCAAATTCGATACTCTTGGTCCTATTGCATATTCTGATACTGGAAATTCATACGGATATCCGGGAATAAAAAAAGACAAACCCACAATTGTGATAAACGGTAAAAAAGAAAAAGAGTACGACTCTTCAGGTCTTATTAAGTTTTCAACCGATGGTAGAAACTACGCTTATAGAGCTTTTTTAAAACAAAAGGGATGGTTTGTAGTTTGGGATAAAAAAGAAGGCAAAGCCTATTTTGATGTAAAACAGCCAATATTTAATCCTGTAAAAAATGAAATTGCCTATATGGCATTTGATGGAAAAAACGTTGTAATGGTAAAAAATGAAAATGAGGGAAGAAAATACAAGGCTATCACCGGCCTGCCCAAGTTCAGTCCCAAAGGAAATCGCCTTGCTTATTGTGCAAGCCATGATGATAAAAAATGGATCTTAAATATTGACGGTATTGAAACAAAAACACCAATAGACAATTTTATATCAAAATTTCCAATAATTTTTGAATCTGAAAACAAATTTCATTCTCTTGGTGTAAATGGATTGGATTTTGTTAAATATCAATGTATAATTAAATAAATCAGATAATTAATCAATTAAGGCTCTTTTTCTTATTATCTATAAAAGTTAAGATTTAGCTTGTTAGATAAAGACTTAGCCTGATTAAATTATCAGGTCTTTGTTCCGGCTTCAGGCCAATTGCTGTAAAAGCAATGTTCAGGTAAGAACTGTTCTTTGAAAAAAACTGCCATGCAGATCTTTTTATGAAAATAAAAAAATCTGCATGGAGGCAAAAAACGATTAAGGGTGAAATTCAAACCAAAGGATACCAGAGCCAAACCGGAGGTAACTCCGGGACGGAAAGCCAAGGGACCTTGTTTACTCAAGGTCAGCCTAGCCACCTGTACACTTTGTAAAAACCAAACCGGGAGTAATCCCGGGACGGAAAGCTACGGGGCCTGAATTTTTCAGGTCAGCCGAGTTGCCAAGAGAGTCAGAATAACTAGCCAAACCACTGGGTGACCATGGGACGGAAAGCCACGGGGCCAGAATTTATGGTCAGCCGGGCCGCCCTCTTTAGCCAAACCGGAAGTAATTCCGGGACGGAAAGCTGCGGGACCTTATTAATTTAAGGCTAGCCGGGTTGCCTGTGAGATTTGATCTTACAGATAGGAGGTCAGCTATGACCAAGTTTTCATACATAGCAACAATAATGGTATCTATAATAATCCTTACCGCTGGACAAGCCATTGCTCTTTCGCCGGTTTCTCCTGAAAAAATGAAGACCTTGACAGGACAGTCAGGAATTAGAATTAGCAGTGACAATATTCTTGGAATTGACTGGACTGCAGAGAACTTAATTTTCAGGGATGACGACGGCACCGACGGGAATCCTGCGTCTTTGCTGATTAAAGGAATTGTGTATTCAGGAAAGACCTTCCTCGACAATCCAGTTTCCATAAATCAAACCACTTCAATTGATCCTTATACAGGTAGATTGACCAGTGGAATAAATGTGGAACTGGACAAGTCTTTGGTCCAAATAGACAGATACCATATTGGATCAATAACAATTCAAGGGGAAGACGGTGTCAAATTCATGAATGACGGGAAGAGTTTTGGCAGCATCACTGTGGAAGGGTTTAAAGCCGAAATTTCAGGCAATATAAGAATATCATCTTTCAATGATTAAGTTTTTTGCCTCCAAACAAATTTTTACATCAAGGAGGTTCTTTTTTTGAAAAAAATATGGTTACTCATTTCTATATTATTATATCCATTAAGTTCTGTTTCAGTTTTATCTGCCCCTGTTTCAGGAATCAATTCTTTTTCTTACACTGAAAACAAGGATAGTAAATTTTTATCGGGGTTTCAGATCCTTATCAGAAGAGATCACCAAGAAAACGATTTTCCAAAACAAATAAAAACATTCTTGCACAAACCCAAGAACTCTACAGATGATCACAGGCATTATTCCAGAACAAGGAGCTCCAATAATACCTTTGATCTCAATGAAGTTGAGGCAGGTTTTTTATTTTTTGACAATTTTTTAATTTACGGTAAAGCAGGTTTTGGGAAATTTGAATCAGACTTAATGATACTGGACGAAACAATAAGTGGTTTGTATACCTCTCCAAGTAAATTTCATGTAAAAGATGATTCAATGGTCAGCTTTGGAGGAGGATTGGCCTTTAAAATGTTTGAAAAAGAAGTTAATTCAATTTTCAAACATCTAAATGCCCATCTTGATTTTAAATACAATAAAATAACCATAGATGCTAAAAAACAGGGAAGAAACAATCTAACTTATGAAGCAGATCTTGATGAACTTCAAGCAGGGGTGGTACTGACTGGCTCGACTGATCATATAAAAGTTTTTTTGGGACCAAGAGTTTCAAGTATAACAGGAGATGAAAAACTTTATATTGAAAAAGAAGACTTTTTATATGAAGAAAAAATTAAAACCTCAAAAAATATTGGGTGGATTTTTGGAATCAGTTTTTTTGCCAAAGACAGATATTCACTCGCAATCCAAAAGCGTATTGGAGATGAAGAGGGGGTAAGTTTTGAAGCTCAAATTAAATTTTAAAAAAATAGTTTTACTTGTTTTATTCATGGGATTTTCCAGTTTTTCCATTCATTCATTTGAACTATTAAACACTAATAGTTGGCCTCATTTTTCAGATGACGCTGTGGCAATAGATGACAATTATGTTTTCCATGGCCTTGGAACCATATTGAAAATTTATGACAAAGAATTAAACCTCAAAAGTTCTTTTGATATAAGTCCTTCCAATTCCATTACCGCTGTTATTACTGATAATACAAATAAAATCTTATATTTAGCTGCGGGTAAATCAGGGGTTTTTGTTTATGATTACAACGACAAAGATATTAAAAACATTAACGAAGATGAAATAAAAAACATTAAAAGCATTGGTGTTGATCCAGGCTTCCTCAAAGGTAAACCAAGAAAGACCTTGGAGGGCTTAGCTGAAATAGACGCTCATGGCCTTGCTCTTAACGGAGACTATCTTTATATTGCAGATTATAACTATGGTTTCAGAATAGTTAAAGTAGATAAAGGAGCTAACAACCTGGAATTCGAATATTTAGGCGGTTATAGGCAAAACGGCTTATCAGAAAAAGAATTAACAACAGGGGGATATTTTGACATTGATTTTTTCTCCTTTGGTGGAAAAGATTATTTAGCAATTCTTGATCGTAATTATGGATTAAAAATTTTTGATCTAACAAAAGACTACAAACAATCGGATAAGAAAAAAACAGCTCTTATAAATACTCAGTTGCCGATTAACACTCCTCTTCCTGATTCTCCTGAAAAAATTGAAGAATTAAAAAAAATTCAAGACCAACCTGAACCAGTATCTAAAAGGGATCTAAGAATAGTTAATTTTAACACAATAAGTCTTGCTAAAGATATAAAAGCTAAAGAAATTGAGTCGAATATTTTTATTTTTATTACAAGTCCCTATGACTACCAGAATAATCAAAAAACAGCTTTGTTTAAGTTTAAAGTGTTTGATGATAAAGGGAATTTACTTGAAAATCAAGGGGAAAAAAGGCCTGAGAATCTAGGAAGAAGCCAGGATATTTTAGCAGGGAACTCTTTAGATCTAAATGAATCCGGCTCATTGGCTTTTATTGCAGATGGTGAAAAAGGCTTGCAAATTGTCGACTACTCAGTGATATCAAACACAACTTCAGACAAAGATGGTGAAGGGGTAAATATTTATAAAACTACAGAATATAAAAACGGGTTCAGCTATTCTTATTCATTAAAATATGATTCATTAACACATGAAAACGCCTCAGTTTTTATCTCTGATATTTCAAAGGGTATTTCAAAAATTAATGTCCCAGTCAATTCAGAGCCCAGCACAGTAAAATCAACAAATCCTTTTTACTCATTTTCCCAAATCGAAAAAAACAAAAACATTTTATCCGCAATCAGCTCTAAATCTGGCAACTCAGGGTTTTTATTTTTTGATTTATCTGATGACACACAATTAAAACTGATTAAATTGATTAAAAAAGATAACCCTCTTTTCATTAAAAAATTCTCAGAAAGTTTTGTTGGTGTAAGTGAAAACAAAATTTTACTTTTTGGAAATATTGAATCAGACCCTAAAATTGAAAAATCATTTGATATTACCTCAACGCCTCTTTCATTGGCAGTTAATGAACCATACATTTATCTTGGGACTGAAAAAGGAATTGAAATTTATAAATATGAAAATTCTGAAATTTTGTCGGTTGGAGAAACTTTTAAAAAGGACCAAAAATTTCAGTCATTATTTATTGATAAAAATTCAAAAACTCTTTTTACAGGCTCTGATAAAACTCTTAAAAGTTTAAGTCTTGATAATTCTGAAGCCCCTTACCTTCTTTTCAAAGCAGAAGAATTTAATCCCGAAAATGAAATTACAGATATTTATTGTAAAAATTCAACTCTTTTTGTAGCAGCAGGAAAGCTTATTTATACATTAAACAGCACAGACCTTATACAAACAAATAGAATTGATGCCAAAACAAAGGTAAATACAATTTCAGCAAGTAAAGATTTTATTTATGCGGGAACCGATAAAGGAATAAATATCTATAGTTTTAATAGAACTCTAAAAAAAGAATTACCTTCAAGAGGAAAAGTTTTGAAAGTCACCTTAAGCGATTCCCTTCTTTTTTCTGCTGAATCAGAAGGAGGAATAGCCATCACAAGTGAATATTACAATGTCCCAGATCCAAAACCTATGAAATCATCAAGCGGAAGTTCAAGCTGTTTTATCAACTCTTTATTTTAAGTTTTCGGAGAAAAACATGGTAAAGTCAAAAAAAAATATTCTTCAGCAATTAAAGGAGGAAGAAAAACAAAAGAAAAAAAATCTTATAATAGATGCAGCAATTTCTATTTTCGGAAAAAAAACAGCGGAGGAAATCCATTTAAAAGATATTGCAGAGGAACTAGGTATTTCAGTGCCAACCATTTATCAATACTTTGAAAGTAGAGATGACTTGTTTATGGGAATATTTAACCAGGAAATCCTTGGTATTGTTAAATATATTGACAAAAAAATGAAGGCTGAAAACGAAAACTCCCTTGAAGCAATTACAAAACATTTGGTCAATTATTTTATTAAAAACCAGGGAGGTTTTAAAATTATCACTTATTTCCTGGTCAAGGATAATGTTTCCATTGAAGTTTTGAAAAAAACAAAAAAAACTATTTCTAAATTTCTTCCAATAATTGAAGATGGTTTTAAAAGCCTTGAAATTGAAGAGGATCCCCTTATGCTTGTTCACTCACTTCTTGGAACAATAGCCGGGGGAATGTTGGTTTACAAAAACTATCCAAATTTCGATAAAAAAAACGCCCACAAAATTATTTATAGTCTGGCAAATTTAAAAGTAAAAACATTTAAAAACAAATAAGTATTTTGATTGTAAAACTTAAGCTGGAAATTGGCTTTTATCAATTTCCAAATTTAACTTGAGTTTGATCTTATTTTTTGCAAAAATGCCCTTTCATTGGTCATAAACTTTAAACCCGACCTCTTAATTAACAAAAACAACTGTTTTCCAACTAATTATATTACCAAACCCAATAAAAAAACAATCAGCGAAAGATGAAATGAAAGCAAGTTTAAGAAAGAAAAAAATACTTGAATGTTCTAAAAAAGAATTTTCCAAAAACGGGTTCTATAAAACCCAGATAGCTGACATTGCAAAAGCTGCAAATATTTCAAGAGCAACAGTTTATCAGTATTTCAACAATAAAGATGAAATCTATATGACCCTTCTTTCAGAGCAGCTTACAAAGTGGAAAGAAATGATGAAGCAAAATGAAATAGATGTTTCAAAGCTTACCCCGGCAGAATACTTTTCATATCAGGTAAGAAAAACACTTAAATATTTTGCTGGGGACAGATATATCAGCAATATTGTTTTAAGAGTGGGAATAGGAATACCAAAAGACATTGACAAACCTGTAAAACATTTTGAAGAAAGTATTTTAGCTGTAATTATTGATGAACTTGAAAAGGGAATAAAATCAGGCTTTATAAAAAAAGAGATTGACACTGAATTTATCTCCACCCTTATAGCAGGGGCAATTCTTAGAACATCCTCCTATTATTTCGGCCCTTATAAAAGAAAAAAACCCATTAATATTAAACAAGCAGCTGACGAAATAACTTCAATCTTTGGTGCCGGCCTTTTCACCCAGGAAGGGCTTTCTTTTACAAAAAAATAAAATCACAACTCAAGCTAGCTTTGTTTCATTAATGAATTTTTTTATCACTTAAAAAAAAGGGGAAATTAAATTTCCCCTTTGAATATCTTAATTTGTCAGGCGTAAATTACTCAGGCATATTTACTTCGGCAAGATCTTCGCCAAGGTAAGTCCTTTCATTTTCACCAAGAACTCCCATTGCAAGACAAATAAGAGTCCACATGTGAAGAACAGGATAATTACTTCCGTAATGCTCACTTAACTCATGAATCTGAGCGTGGCAGTTATGACATCCTGTGATAACATAATCTGCTCCAGTAGCCTTGATCTGCACATCTTTAATTCTTCCGTACTCCAGTCTTTCATCTTTGTATCCTGACTGAAGATAACCGCCTCCGCCTCCGCAGCAGAAGTTGTTTGACTTATTAGGATACATATCAACAAAGTTTTCTTCTCCGACACAGGCTTTGATAACGTAGCGAGCATTGTCAGCTGCCTCGTCTCCAAAAGTTTTTCTGACTATCTGACATGGATCCTGGAGAGTAAACTTAATTCCAAGTTCCTTATTCCAGTCAGAATTAACAGGAAGAAGTCCTTCGCGTATCCATTTTGCATAATAATTATAGATGGTTTCCACTTTAACGTTATGAGGAATATTATATTTTTTCAGTCCTGCCAGGACTGCATATGTAATGTGTCCTCATTCGGTGTTGAGAAAAACTTCACACCCCAACTCATCTGCCTTTTCAACAGATGTTCTTGTAATATGCTCCCAACCTTCATCATCAGAAAGAAACATACAATAATTTTCAGCAGCCCAGCCCTTACTTCCGTAAGTCCAGTCAGCACCTACCATATTAAGAATTTTCCATAACGGAACCATTTCTTCAGGTTCTGTTACAGGCTCTCTTGAGTTTTGGTTAAGGAAAAACTTAGCACCTTTTTTATCTATTGGTGCCTGAAGATCTCTCTCTGCCCAAAGAGGTTGTTCTTCTCTAACTTCTTCAAGAATATCTTCCACAACAAACTCAAAGTCTTCCTGTCCAGCTCCCATGGCACTGCAGGTATCAACTCTAAGAGCCATATCACAAGAACCAAGAATACCTCTTGGCCTTTCTTCTCTTGGAGTAAGCTGACGTGCATAAAAAATCAGCTGGGGAATATTTATCACCATTGGACAAACATAAACGCAGCGTTGGCACATGCTGCACATCCATACCCATGGATGCTCCTTGATCTCTTCATCCATTCCAAGTGCCGCCATTCTCAAGAATTTTCTTGGATCCATATCTCTCAAGCCGGTAGCGGGACACCCGGAAGAACAAAGACCGCAGGTAAGGCATGCGTTAAGATTGCCGCCTTCTGGAAGCAACTCCTTCACTTTGTCTATGAAGAAGCTCTCCTTCTTTTTGCTTATCTTTACTGCTTCTTCCGTCATAACCTAAAGTTCCTCCGTATCTTCTTTTATAAAACCGCATAAATAAAAATTTATACGAACTCTTTTAATCTAGATTAATAATAAAAGCCTAATTTAAACAGATACTATTCTTTTTGTCCCATTAAGACAAAACTGTCAATAGCAAACCTTAAATCAATTCAAAAATTCAATAATCATTGGCCCAAAGCTAGAATTTTCACTTCAATTCTAAGAATAAAAAAAATTAACCCCAAGGATATTTTTAAGGATTAAATTTTTCAATCTGACCCAAAAACTCAGGAAAAGGAAAATTTTTACTCAGCTGGTCAATTTATTTATAATTTATATATTAATATGGATTAATCAAATTCAATTAAATTAGCTCAAATTTTCAATCCTAAATTAAATAAGGTTGAAAAACGCCTTTTATTTTGGTTTATTGAGTACAAAAATTAAAAAATAAATTTAAATTTGGAGATTGTTTAATGATAACGATAAATGAAAACTATAAAAAACTTAAAACCTCTTATCTTTTTTCTGAAATTGCAAAAAGAGTGACTGCTTTTCAGGCTGAAAATTCTGAAAAACAAATAATCAGACTTGGGATAGGAGATGTTACAAAGGCTCTTCCAAAAGCATGTATTGAAGCAATGCATAAAGCTGTTGATGAAATGGCAAATGACTCAACTTTCAGAGGATACGGCCCTGAACAGGGATATTTGTTTTTAAGAGAAGCAATTGCAAAAAATGATTTCCAGTCAAGGGGAGCAGATATTTCACCAGATGAAATTTTCATAAGTGATGGAGCAAAATGCGATACAGGAAACTTTCAGGAACTTTTTTCTAAAGATATAAAAGTTGCTATTCCTGACCCTGTCTATCCTGTTTATCTTGACACCAATGTAATGGCAGGAAGAACCGGAGAAAATAAAAACGGAAGATATGAAAAAATAATTTATCTTGATGCTTTAAAAGAAAACGGATTTGTTCCTGAACTTCCAGGAGAAACTCCAGATCTTATCTATCTATGCTTTCCAAATAATCCAACAGGAAGTACAGCTTCAAGAGAAGAACTTAAAAAATGGGTTGACTATGCAAAAGAAAACAAGGCTCTTATCCTTTTTGATGCTGCTTATGAATCTTTTATAAGAGATGATTCAATTCCAAAGTCAATTTATGAAATTGAAGGTGCAAAAGACGTTGCTGTAGAATTTAGAAGCTTTTCTAAAAATGCAGGATTTACAGGAACAAGATGTGCTTTTACCATTGTACCAAAAGAATGCAGGGCTTTTGACTCCCAGGGAGAAAAAGTTTTAATCCATCCAATGTGGAATAGAAGACACTCAACAAAATTCAATGGAGTTTCCTACCCCATTCAAAAAGCTGCAGAGGCAGTATATTCAGAAGAAGGTCAAAAACAGGTAAAAGAACTTATTGACTATTATATGAAAAACGCATCGATTATAAGAAAAAAAATGACTGAGCTTGGATTTGAATGCACAGGAGGAGACAACTCCCCTTATATCTGGGTAGAATCAAAACAAAAATCTTTTGAGTTTTTCGATCTTCTCCTTGAAAAAGCCGGAGTTGTCTGCACTCCAGGCTCAGGTTTTGGAACCTGCGGTGAAGGTTATATAAGAATCAGTGCTTTTAACAGCCATGAAAACGTAATTGAAGCCATGGAAAGAATTGAAAAGGTGTTTTCGTAAATCCCCAAATACATAAACTGACAAAGAGGTTGAAAATTTTACAATTTTTAACCTCTTTTTTTTTAAATTTACAAACAAATCTAAATCCTTTCAAATAAAAAAGCTGAAAAATCGCCAGTTTTAATTAATTTTAGTTTGAAATATAGAAATTTTGTATTTATATTGTGACCAAATTGTTTGTATACAAAGTTTTAATAAACAGGAGTTAAAATGCAAAAAATACCCGTAGAAACAACAGCAAAAGAGCTTGAAGATATAATTGGAGCCCATCTGGATTCAAAAAAGAAATTAAATTATGCAATCAAAATTGTAGGCCATCCCGGAATAGGAAAATCATCAATTGTAAAGCAAACAGCAGAGAGAAAAAACTTTTACTTTATTGATACAAGGCTTGCCTTCAAAGAAAATATAGACCTTGGAGGATATCCGGTTCCTGATCACAATGAAAAAAAAATGATTTATTTCAGGCCAAACTTCATTCCTCCTGAAACGATTCCAAAGGGATATAATGGAATAGTCTGGTTTCTTGATGAGGCAAACAGAGCACATCCCACAGTAATTCAAACCCTTTTCCAAATAATTACTGAATCAAGATGCGGAGAACATTCCCTTCCTGAAAAAACAACAATAATTCTTGCAGGCAACCTTGGCGAAGACGATATGACAACTATCACTGACTTTGAGGATTCAGCTCTTGACGGAAGACTTGCTCTGTTTCACCTTAAGCCCAACGCTTCAAACTGGCTTTCCTGGGCAATACAAAATGAAATTCATCCAACAATAGTTGAATATATCACCCTTTTTCCTGAAAGACTCTGGAATGAAACAGAAATAAACCCAAATCCAAGGGGATGGCATCAGGTTTCAAATGCATTAAAATTTGCCTACGGGCTTGAAACAAAAAAAGATCTTGAAAACACCTTGAAAAGTGAACAAAAAATAATTATAGAAAAAATCATTGCTTCACTTTCAGGGCAGTCTGCAGCAGATGATTTTGTAAAGGAAATCTTAAGCCCAAGACAAATTTCAACCGAAGACATTCTTTTGGGAAACAAAAGCAAAAAGGAGGAGTTTAAGAACAACAAAATCTCCTCAGAAGATATTTTATGGGCAATTACAAGCTCAATAACCAACCTCAAATCTGATGCCTCAGCAACAAGGGGAAACCTCACCAAAGACTCTTTAAAAAAACTTTACAATGTTTTAAGTTTTATTTCCCTTTCAAGGGCTGACAGCAGAATTGCCTTTTTCCAAATTCTTTTAAGAGAATGCGGACTTCTCACAAAAATACCTGAAGCTCTTGAATTTGCAGAATCTGAAGAAGAAAAACAATCAATAATTGAAAAATTTTCAGATATTTTTAACGGTGAATAATCAATGAATAAAAAACTTGAATCAAGTTTAAAAACCCTATGGAAAAAAAGCAGGTTCACCTCTTATTTTTATCAGCTCTGCACTTTTATCAAGTCAGATGAAATCCCTACAATTGCCATGGATGAGTCTGAAATGAGACCTGCTTTGTATTATAATGAAGAATTTATTGAAAATCTTGAGGTTAAAAATATTACAGCTCTTTTAGTCCATGAAATGCTCCATGTAATTTTCCGTCACGATCACAGAGCTTTTTCAATGAAAAACCCCTATCTTCAAAATATGGCTCAGGATATGGTGGTAAACAGTTTTATAAAGGAAAATATTAAAACTTTTTTTTCAGGTGAAAATCATGGAGAACCAATCCTTGAACTTCCTGAAGATCTTCCCCTTATTCCAACTTATTTTCACAGGGAAACAGGGATAAAAGATCCCAAATGGGAAGATGTATATGATTGGCTTTTAAAAGGCGGCAAAACCAAGCTATCTGAATTTATTGATGAAGTGGACAAAATGTTCAAATCACTTATGCCAGATACCTCAAAAAAACAAAAAGGCCAAAGTCCTGTTAATGATCCTCTTTTTCAAAATAAAAACTCAAAAAAAGACAACAAATCCCTTGGGTTTATTTTTACAGATTCCAAAGGAAAACCCCTAAAAACAGGATCCCATATATTCAAAGAAACTTCTGTATCAAACAGAATGAATACAAATGCAAAAAAAATTACTGCAATGGCTTCCAATGATCCAGGGGCAAACCAGGACAGATTTTTCGCATTAATGACAAAAATAATGAGTGGCCCCCAAAAAACAAAGATTTCTTCCTGGGAAAAAAAGGTTAAAAGCCTGGTGGATTTAAATTCACCTTCAGATAAAACAGAATTTACCTATAAAAAATTCAATAGAAGATATTTTTCCAAAGGAATTTATGCTCCCGGTAAAATAATGAAAGACAAGGAAAGAATAATTACTGCAGTTGATGTTTCAGCTTCTGTTACTTCAAATCCAGGAGAGCTTGAAAAAGCATTCGGAGTTATTGAAAACCTGGTAAAAAAATATAAAACAGAACTTGTTTTAATGGACGAAACCCTTTTTTTCCCAAAAGAGGAAAATGGTATTTTAAAAAAAGAAACCAATTTAAACAAAAAATTCTTTTATAAACCCGGCGACTGGAAAAAAATCAAATCAGGATCTGGAGGTACTACTTTTTTCTCCCCTCTTTTTAATAAATATTTAAAAAAAAGAAATGAAACTCTAATTGTAATTACAGATGGATTTATCCATGATATCGGTAAATTAAAACCCTATAAAAACACCATCTGGTTAATAGGAAAAGGAGGAAACCAGAAGTTTCTTCCACCTTTTGGAAAAACTTTTTTTATTGAAAACGAGTAAATATGAATATGCTTTCACAGACAATTTATAAAAAAGGAAAAAATGACCCTAAATTTGATCATCTAGGAGGGCTTTCTTTTTTAATTGAACAAAAGGAAAATGAACTTATTTACAGGGCTGGAATTTACTGGAAAAAATTTGACCATGAAAAAGGTCTTGATGCTTTAATAAGCCTAAACGATGCCCAAAGAGTTTATAAAAGCGGAAGAACCTGGATGAAAAACAACTATGAAAAAGCTCTTAATTTTCTTATTAAAAGTAAAGATCCAAGACTTATTTATTATTCAGGAGCCAATTGGAAAAGGTTTGATTTTCAAAAAGGCCTTGATGCATTAATAGAGCTACAAAATCCTGAATTTATTTTTTATGCAGGCTCTCATTGGATTCAATTTGACTTTGACAAGGGAATTGAAGCAATTTTAATGACAAAAAACCTTAAATATATTTTTTTAAGCGGCCAAAAGTGGGAAAGTTTTGATTATGAAAGAGGATGGAAAATCCTTGAAAATTATGTGGAAAAAGGTAGTCTTTTCAGGGAAAAAGCAATCATGGATAAAATATGGAAAAAAAAGCTTAAAAAAATATTTTTAAATATAAAAACTGCTCCCGGGCTTCAAACTTCAAAAAACAGAATGAAAGGCAAGTGGGAGTTAAACTTGTTTGATGATCATATAAAATCAAATAATTAATAAGGAGAGAATAAATTATGACAGCAGTAAAATGGGAAAAAAATGGAAATGTGGCCATTGTTACAATGAGCAAAGGAGAAAACAGGCACAATGATGTTTTTGCAAGAGAAATGCTCAAGGTTCTTGACGAGGTAGTAGATGACAAAGAGGTGAAATCTATTGTTTTAACTTCATCAGATTCAAAATCATGGAGCCTTGGAATTGATGTTGAATGGATTTTAGGAAAATTTGGTGAAAAAGACTTTCAAGCAATTAAAGATTTTATGTATCAAATGAATGAAGTCTTCAAAAAGCTTCTTTTACTTCCTGTTCCTGTAATTGCTGCTATAAACGGCCATGCCTTTGGAAACGGTGCAATTTTGTCCTGTGCCTGCGATTTTAGAATGATGAGAAAAGACAGGGGATATTTTTGTTTTCCTGAAGTTGATCTTGGAATCCCTTTTCTTCCGGGAATGATTGCTTTTGTAAAAAAAGCTTTTCCTCATTATAAATTTAATGAAATGAAACTCACAGGAAGAAGAGCTGGTGCAGTAGAGCTTGAAGAATCCCATGTTCTTGAAAAGGCTTGCGAAAACCCAGAAGAACTTTTGAAAGAAGCCATTGAGTTTGCGAAAACCTTTGACAAAAAAAGAGGAATTTTTGCAGAGCATAAAAAAAGACTTCACAAAGAAATAATAAATACAATTGATAAAGAAGATCCTCCAGTGATTGAATCTTTAAAACTTTTTATTCAGGATTAATTTTGAAAATATTTGGAAACGGCAAGATTTATAGTGCAGACAGCTCCAATAGTTTTTTTAAATATATTGGAGTTGATAAAGGAAAAATTGTTTTTACTGAAGACTTCATTCCTAGAAAGTACAAAAAAATCAAGTTTAATGATTTAAATGGAAAAACCATTGTTCCTTCTTTTGGTGATACCCATATGCATTTTACATCATATGCCTATTTTTTGGGGGGATTTGATTTTAGGAATTTTTCCAACCTTGACAATGCTGTTTCCGGATTAATAGATTTTTCCAAATCCCGGAAAAAGAACTCTTTAATTACGGGATTTGGATATTCCAAATATTTTTTTAAAGACGCCCCTCTTCTCACAAGGCAAACTCTTGACAAGGCAGAAAGTAAAAAACCAGTATTTATAATAAAATACGACGGCCATGCCGGAGTGGGCAACTCTGCTTTTATAAATAAACTTCCTAAAAAAATACTTAGTCTCAGGGGTTTTGATAAAGATTTGGGCTGGTTTTTCAATGATTCCTTTTTTCCTGCAGCTGACTTTACAGCAAAATCTGTTTCAATTTTTGAAATGATTAAAAGGATGTCAAAGGCTTCAACAAAGCTTGCCAAATATGGAATTTCCTTTGTTCATTCAGCTGAAGGCGTTGGCTATCCCTTTGATCTTGATGTTGATCTTGTAAGGATTGCCTCAAAATTTTTAATTCAAGATTTTAAAGTTTTTTTCCAAACCATGAATTTAAACAAAGTAAAATTTAGAAGATTAAAACAAATCGGAGGATGTTTTGACACAGCTTTAGACGGATGCTTTGGTTCACTTGATGCCGCATTAAATAAACCCTATTCAAATAACAGCTCAAACAAAGGAATTTTATTTTATAAAGACAAAGAAATTGAAGAATTTTTGTATAAAACCCATAAAAAAAACCTTCAGACTGCTATCCATGCCATTGGAGACAGGGCAGTTGACCAATGTGTCAATTCTTTTTTTAAGGCAGATGGAAAATATCCAGCACCGGACAGAAGAAATATTTTAATCCATGGAGATCTTGTAAGTGATGAAACTATGGAAAAAGCTGCAAACCTAAACCTAATTTTTGCTGTTCAACCCTCTTTTCTATACTGGAATGAAGAACCAATGTCTTATATAAATAAAATTTTAGGTGAGCGTTCAAAAAACCTTATCCCTCTTCGCTCTCTTATTCAATCAGGTATTCTTCTTACAGGAGGATCCGATGCTCCTTGCACTATACCAGACCCGATTTACGGAATCTGGGCAAGTGTGAATCATCCTGAAAAATCTCAAAGAATAAGTGTGTTTGAAGCCTTGAAAATGTACACAGCAAATGCTGCTAAAAGTGGTTTTGAAGAAAACAAAAGAGGGATGATAAAAAAAGGACTTGATGCTGATTTTGTTATTTTATCTGATGATATTTTTCAATGTGATCAGGATAAAATAAAAAATATTAAAGTTGAAAAACTTTATGTTCAGGGAAAACAAGTAATTTAAACTTTTAAATAAATTTTAAGCAAGCTTAACCCAGAAAATCTTCTCCTATTTATTTTAAATCCATAAAAAACTATATGATCTAATAATCTGGATCTTAAAAAAACCTGGAAATACCATTACTATGAAAATATTTTTTCATTATTATCTACTGAGTTATTCTATTGATTAAACTAAGATTCTTTTAAGGGAAAAGGCGAAAAAAGCATATTAAAATAAAAAAACCCCCAGGATTTGATCTTGGAGGCTTGACTACTTATTTGGCGGGAGCGACGAGACTCGAACTCGCGACCTCCGGCGTGACAGGCCGGCGTTCTAACCAACTGAACTACGCCCCCGCTTAAAAAAGGGCTTGTTTGATGGTGGGCGAAACAGGGCTTGAACCTGTGACCCTCGGCTTGTAAGGCCGATGCTCTCCCAACTGAGCTATTCGCCCTCAAACAAACGAAGATATATTTACTCTTGTTTAACTAATAAGTCAATACAAATATTAGCTTTTTTCCAAGTTTGCCAATATCTGAACTGAATTTTACCCAGTTTACTTTTTAGCTGGGCAAACTAAATAATCCTGTAGGTTAATCTTTTTCTATTTCCAAAAGAGAATGACTCAAAACTTCATCCATATGGGAAACAGGAAAAAACTTTATCCCGCTTAAAACACTTTTAGGAATATCTTTAAGATCTTTTTCGTTTTCCTTTGGGAATAGAATTGTTTTTATTCCGCTTCTATGGGCTGCTATGGATTTTTCCCTTAACCCGCCAATGGACAAAACCCTTCCCCTTAAAGTAATTTCCCCTGTCATTCCCAAATCTCTTTTTACAGGCTTTCCTGTAATTGCTGAAACAATTGATGTACAAATTGTTATTCCAGCTGAGGGGCCATCCTTTGGAGTAGCTCCTTCAGGAACATGAATATGGATGTCATTATCAGAATAAAACTCTGAATTTATACCAAGCACAGAGCTTTTAGATCTTGCATAGCTCATTGCTGCTTTTGCAGATTCCTGCATAACTTCCCCAAGCTTCCCTGTTACAGTAACATTCCCTTTTCCAGGCATTACAGCTGTTTCAATGGATAAAATATCTCCGCCTGTCTGGGTCCAGGCAAGCCCTGTTGCAACTCCTACAAGATCTTTTTTCTCTGCAAGAGAATAGGTGAATTTTTCTGACCCAAAATATTTTTTTATTGTATTTTTAGTTATATTGAAAGGAGGAACTTTATCCTCAAGAAGCATTATTTTGGCTGTTTTCCTTAAAACACCGGCTATTTTTCTTTCCAGATTTCTCACCCCTGCTTCTCTTGTATAATTTCTTATGAGCATGAGAAGAGAATTGTCGCTCAAAGTAATATCTTCTTCAGAGAAACCATTGGCTTCCAACTGCTTGGCAAAAAGGTGGTTTTTAGCAATTTCAAGTTTTTCAAGCTCAGTGTATCCTGAGATCTGAATTATTTCCATCCTGTCCTGAAGAGGCACTGGAATATCATTTAAAAAATTTGCTGTTGTCAGAAAAAAAACCTGGGACAGATCATAATCAAGATCAAGATAATGATCATTAAAAGAAAAATTTTGCTCAGGATCAAGAACTTCAAGAAGAGCGGATGAAGGATCTCCCCTGAAATCCATACTCATTTTATCTACTTCATCAAGACAGATTAAAGGGTTAACTTTCCCTGACTTTTTAATTGCCTGAATAATTTTTCCCGGCATTGCACCCACATAGGTTCTTCTATGCCCTCTTATTTCAGCTTCATCTCTTACTCCACCAAGGGAAATTCTTACATATTCACGTCCTGTTGCCCGTGCAATGGATTTTGCAAGGGAAGTTTTTCCAACTCCAGGAGGCCCAACAAAACAAAGGATTGGACCTTTGGTGCTTTTAGAAAGACCTTGAACAGCAAGATACTCTAAAATCCGTTCTTTAGGCTTATCAAGCCCATAATGATCTTCTTCTAAAATTGACTCTGCTTTTTTCAAATCATTGTTTACTTCTGACTTTTTTGACCAAGGAAGTTCAATAATCCAATCAATATATGTTCTTACTACATTGGCTTCAGCAGACATTGGAGACATAAGGGCAAACTTTTTCAATTCCTTTTCAACCTTAGCTTCAACTTCTTCTGGAAGACTTTTCTCGCCAATCTTTTTTTTAAGCTCCTCTATTTCATCATTACCCTCGTCTCCTGCACCCATTTCCTTTTTGATGGCACGGATTTGTTCATTCAAATAATAGTTTTTCTGGGTTTTATCTATCTGCTTTTTAACCCTTCCCTTTATTTTTTCCTCAACTTTTGCAACTTCAAGTTCCTTTGCAAGATAGTCAAGAAGAAAATAAAGCCTTTTACCTGAATCTCTTTCTTCTAAAAGAAGATGCTTACTTTGAAGTTTTAAAGGAAGTTTTGAAGCAAGGACATCTGAAAAACTAAAAGGATCTTCAACTTTTGAAATATTTTCTAAAATTTCCTTTGAAATTTTTTTATTGTACAACAAATAACTGTCAAGTTTTAAAAGCAACTGCCTTTTTACTGCTTCAAACTCTGCTTCTGCAGGACTTTCTTCAAAAACTTGTCCAAGTTCTGCGTTTAAACAATTTTCTTCTTCAATATAATTATAAACTTTAGCCCTTATCTGCCCCTCAACAAGAACTTTCACACTATTGTCCGGAAGTTTTAAAAGCTGAAGAACTTTACCCACCACCCCTGTTTCATAAAACTCATCAATTTCAGGTTCATCCGCCCTAGGATTTTCCTGTAATGCAAGAAAAATACTTCTTGAAGTTTCCATTGCCTTTGACAAAGCTTCTATTGATTTTTTTCTCCCCACAAATAAAGGCGCCACCATCCCGGGAAATACTACAGTATCTCTTAAGGGCAGAACAGGAAGAACAAGCCTGCCGCTATTATTTACTCCTGATTTAAACAGCTTTGAAAAACTTATCATTTTATCTGAAAAATCCGTGTTTTAGTTTAAAATAAATTAAATTTACAAACTTGCTTTCCAACCATAAAAAAAGGGCCTGGCAAAATCAAATACCAAAACCCTTGTTTTTAATTAAATCAAACTATGCCTGTTTTTTTGAAGGTTCATAAATCAGGATAGGCTCTTCATTATTAACAACAACTTCTTCGCCTATAATACACTCCTTGACATTATCAAGCGAGGGTATTTCATACATGATATCAAGCATAATGCCTTCGAGTATGGCTCGTAAGCCTCTAGCCCCAGACTTTCTTCTTACAGCTTCTTTTGCAATTGCCTTAAGTGCTGAATCGGTAAATCTCAAGGTAACGCCTTCATAGACAAAAAGCTTTTGAAACTGCTTTATAAGAGCATTTTTAGGCTCAGTTAAAATTTTGACAAGAGATTCTTCAGAAAGTTCTTCAAGCGTAGTAACCACAGGAAGTCTTCCAAGAAACTCAGGAATCAAACCAAACTTAACCAAATCCTCTGCCTCTACCATCTTAAGCAGCTCATTTTTCTCTTTTTTATCAAGACGTTCAACAGAAGCTCCAAATCCAATAGATTTACTGGAAATTCTTTGTTGGATTACTTTTTCAAGACCATTAAAAGTACCACCGCAAATAACAAGAATATTTGAGGTATCAACTTTAACAAAATCCTGCTGAGGATGTTTACGCCCCCCTTTTGGAGGAACACTTGCAATTGTTCCTTCAATAATTTTAAGTAAGGCCTGCTGAACGCCTTCTCCAGATACGTCCCTTGTTATTGATGGATTATCTGACTTTTGGGTAATTTTATCTATTTCATCAATATAAACTATACCCTTTTCAGCTCTTTCCACGTCATAGTCAGCATTTTGAAGAAGGGACAAGATAATATTTTCCACATCTTCGCCAACATAACCTGCCTCTGTAAGAGTTGTTGCATCGGCTATTGTAAAAGGAACGTCCAAAAACCTTGCAAGTGTTTGAGCTAAAAGAGTCTTCCCGCTACCAGTAGGCCCTATAAGAAGAATATTGCTTTTCTGGATTTCAACATCGTCTTCTGACTGCTCTGCAGCTAGAATTCTTTTATAATGATTTCTCACTGCAACAGAAAGAACCTTTTTGGCATTATCCTGTTCAATAACATATTCATTAAATTTCTCATTAATTTCTTTGGGAGTAAGTAGATAACTGTCAGAAGAATCATCTTCCTCCTCTTTTACCCCGTCCTCTTCAATTATTTCACTGCATAGCTGAATGCATTCATCACAAATATATACTGAAGGGCCTGCAATGAGTTTTTTTACCTCTTTTTGACTTTTCCCGCAAAATGAACAAAAAAGCCTTTCATTATTGTCGCTTAGGTCTGTCATTCTTACTCCTTTGCTTCGGCTATGGCGGAAATATCATCTCTTGTTGCCACCACATGATCTATCAGACCGTATGCCTTTGCTTCCTTTGCTCCCATGAATTTATCACGGTCAGTGTCAATTTCGACCTGACCTATTTCCTGGCCCGTGTGATAAGCCAGAATTTCATTGAGATTTTGTTTTATTCTTATAATTTCCTCTGCCTGAATTCTTATATCAGAGGCCTGCCCTTGGGCTCCTCCAAGAGGCTGGTGAATCATAATTCTTGAATTAGGCAGGGCATATCTTTTCTCTGCTGCACCTGCTGAAAGGATCAAAGCCCCCATGCTGGCCGCCTGACCTACACACACAGTCACCACATCAGATTTAATATACTGCATTGTATCATAAATTGCCATACCTGCAGTAACCATTCCTCCTGGTGAATTGATATAAATATTTATGTCTTTTTCAGGATCTTCAGACTCAAGAAAAAGAAGCTGAGCCACCACAAGATTAGCTACTTCTTCATTTATTGCAGAACCCAAAAATATTATCCTATCCTTTAAAAGGCGAGAATAAATATCATACGCTCGCTCTCCTCTGCTGCCCTGCTCAACCACCATAGGTATCAGCACAATAAAAGCCTCCTTAAGTTTAATTATTCTTCAGAATCGTCTGTCTTTTCTTCTGATTCTTTACTTTCTTCTACTTCCGATGGAATATACTCGGAAACATCATTACTATCAATTATAAGCTTAAGAGCCTTTTTTTCAAGGAGGGTATGTTTAAAAAGATCTAGCTTGTCAGGATTTTCATTGTAAAATCCTCTGATAAACTCTGCCTGCTGATTAAAATTTAATGCCAGCTCCTCAAATCCTTCTTCAAGCTCCTGATCTGAAATTTCAAGTTTTTCCTGATTAACAACAGCGTCTAGAAGAAGATGTCTTCTCACCTGATCTTCAGCAATACCCTTGTAATCTTCTTTCAGACTCTCTCTGGTTTTACCTATCATTTCAAGGCTTGTTCCATTTGCTTCAAAGGATCTTTCTGCTTCATTAATTATCTGATCAAGCTCCATATTCACAAGGTTTTCAGGAAGCTCAAAATCAGCTCTTTTGATCAGCTGCTCAAAAATCTGCTCATTTAATTCCTGCTCGCTTCGTTTATCATATCCCTGCTTCAGGTTTGACCTAATTTCTTTTTTTGCATCTTCAAGGGTTTCAAAATTACCAAGATCCTTTGCAAATTCATCGTCTAGTTCAGGCAGTTGCTCTTCAAGTATAACCCCAAGCTCAACTGTCATTGAAAGAGTTTTACCTTTAACAGAATCTGTATGATAATCTTCAGGAAATTCAAGGTCAAAAGTTTTTGTTTCTCCTGCTTTCATTCCTAAAACTTCCTTGTCAAAGCCTTCTGAGAAAAGCTTGTTTCCAAGTCTGTACCTTCTTCCTTTTATTCCGTCAAAAGGAGGAACAGCTTCACCGTCAATTGTTCCGTGAACATTTACTTCTATAAGATCTCCTTCTACTGATTCCCTTGCCTCTTCAACCGGAATTTTTTTAGAAAGATTTTTACGAAGCATTTCAAGCTGAAGATCAACTTCTTCTTCGCTAAATTCATATTTGGGTTTCTTAAGTTCAAGCCCTTTATAATCAATATCCTTAATTTCGGGCTTAACATCTATAACTATATCAAATTTATACGCACTTTTTCCGTCAAAACTTTCAATATCTTTAAACTCAGGCTGACCTATTATTGCAAAATCATTATTTTGAGCTGCTTCAAGAAAACCTCTTTGCACAAGAGTTGAAATAACGTCTTCCTTGACATCATTGCCAAACTTAGCTTCAAGAACAGAGCGGGGAGCCTTGCCCGATCTGAACCCGTTTAATTTGACATTTTTGCGCAAATCCCCATAAGCACTGTCCATCTCCTTTTTGACTTCATCTTCCGATATTTCAATGTGGAGGGTCTTTTTTACCGAGCTGTGGTCTTCCACTGTTACCTGCATATTCTTCCTTCCTTAAAAATTTTACTTAAAAAATTATAATCTAAATTAAAAAGCCCAAAGCCTTATGCCTGGGCAAACCATTAAATTAAAACCATAAAGCCAAAAAAGTCAATATTGTTTGACTATAAAAAAAAAATATCATAAATGAACATTTTATACAAATTATACATAATCTTTATCAATACTACAAAATTAGGTGAAATTAATACCTAAACTACTTGGTGTCAAGAAAAATGAATTTAAATAAATCGTTGAATATACCGAAATTGCTAGTTTTTTTTATTTTTTTACTCCTAACGCCTTTCCACTCTTACTCCCTTGAAACCAGTTTTCTTGATTTAAAAACACAGATAGTACTTGATCCCGGCCACGGGGGCAATGATCTTGGAGCCCATTCAGTTTCAAAACTTATGGAAAAAGACTTTTCACTTTATTTAGCTTTTGCCTTAAAAAATAAACTGGAGAATCACTTTCATATCACCCTTACAAGAGCCTCTGATTATTCAATGACAGATACCCAGAGGGCAGACATTGCCAACTCCAAAAACACTGCTTTATTTATTTCAATTCATGCCGGCTCTCTTTTTACCCAGCAGGGAATGAAAAATGTTTTCATAGGTTATTTACCAAAAGAATCAGCTTCTTTTATAGATCCAAAAACTCTTGCAGCAGACCTTGGAGAGGCTTTTAAAAAAAACCGCTCAAAAGTCTTTGTGATACAAGCTCCTTTTAACAAAGGGATGCGACTGACAATGCCTTTTATCCATATTGAGTTAGGAAATCTAAATTCACCTTCTGAATCAATAGAGATGAAAAGTCCTGACTTTATTGATAAAACAGCCGAGACAATAGCTGAAACAATAATAACTTTTTTCAGCGAGCAAATTGCACAGGCGGCTGAACCTTTATAAAAAAGAACAAAAAATCAAAGTCTTAAAAGACTTAAATGATAAGATCTTTTGATTTTATTTTCGCCAAAAACAAGTTCCCTGATATTTTTTATATATTTTGCAACTTTTCTCTTGTAATAAAAAAAAAAGAGTGTTAATAGATTGACGTTGTTTTGAAACGGGGCGTGGCGCAGTCTGGCAGCGCACTTGGTTTGGGACCAAGGAGTCGCAGGTTCGAATCCTGCCGCCCCGACCAAAAGACCAAAAAAAAGCAGACTTTTAAAAGTCTGCTTTTTTTGTTTTCAGGATTTTAAACTTATTTACTTTCTACAACAAAACACCTGTCTAACTTCATTGCAGTAAAAAGAATGTAGACATCTTTCATTATATTTATCACTTTGAGTTTTTTCTCAATTTTTTCAAGGGTGTTAAAAGTTGCAATGATACTTGTTATTCCTATGGAATCAACCATTTCAATACCATCCATATCTATGATAATGTCCTTTTTCTCGTCTGCAATTACTTTTTGCAATTCACTTCTAAAGTTACCGGCCATTGATTCAACAATATCTTTGTTTGGCCTGACAAGAATATGGTCATCATTTTTTATTATCTCACTCATGGTTTTCTCCATATCTATTAATATCTGAAAAAAGGAAATTCAATTCAATGCAAAATAAATTTTATTGTGCTAAATTATCTTTTTATATATATCACAATCAATCTTTAAATTTCAAGATTAATTGCCCCCAACAAAGGTTTGAGTTCTAATGAATATAACTATAAAAACTTTATTTTATTGTGTTTTTTCGGCCCTTCTTTTCACACTTTCATTTCCCGGATACGGCTATGATTTCCTAATCTGGTTTTCACTTATACCTTTATTTACAATAATAACGGCTTCTGAAAAGAAATTTACAACCGGACTTTGTGCTGGAACCATAATTTACACCTCCTCTCTTGTCTGGCTGGTTCCCACAATTTCAAACTATGGTGGACTTCCCTTTATTTCATCTTTTGCAGCAATAGTTCTTCTTGGATTTTATCTTGGAATTTATACAGGAATTTTTGCCTTTTTATTCCCTGATATAACAAAAAAACCTCTTATTTCAGTTTTTTTAATACCTGCCTTATGGACAGGGCTTGATTTTATTTCATCTTTTCTTTTTTCCGGGTTTCCCTGGGTATTTGCAGGATATTCCCAATACAAAAACTCCTACCTTATTCAAATTTCATCTATATTTGGAGTTTACGGAATCACTTTTTATATAGTTTTTATAAACACAGGAATGTTTATTTTATTTAAATCAATTTTTAGAAGAAGAAACTTTTATACTCCTGCCAATATTACTCTTTGCGTTTTGCTTGCAGGAGCTACATCGGCTGCAGGAATTTTCGGAAGTTATAATTTAGATAAAACAAAAGCTATAATGGATAAATCTTTAAATAAAAAAATAGCAATTGTTCAACCCAACATTCCCCCTGAAACCAAAAAGGGAAAAGATATTAAAACCACACTTGAAAAACATATTGAAACTTCAAATTTAATTAAAGAAGAATTTGACCTGGGAGTATGGCCTGAAACCGCCCTTCCCTACCCTATTGTTCTTGATAAAAAGATTCTTTCATCAATAAATAAATTTACTGAAAAAAAAGGTAATTTTTTAGTTGGATTTTTAGATCTGAAAAAAAACAACTCTGAATACCTGCTAAAAAACAGAGCCGCCCTTTTCCCTTACAAAAAAGAACTTCAATTTTATGACAAGATTCACCTGGTTCCTTTTGGAGAGTATATTCCTTTAAAAAAACATTTCCCCTTTTTATCAAAATTTATAGTTCCCAGCGGGGAATTTAAAGCTGGTGAAAAAAACCTACCCCTTGTTATGGGCGAAATAAAAGCAGGGATTAAAATCTGTTTTGAAATAATTTTTCCAAATCTTGTAAGAAAGCAGGTAAAAAACGGGGCTAATATAATTATAAACCTTACAAATGACGCCTGGTTTGGAAAAACCGCTGGTCCTCATCAGCATCTTGCAATCTCAGCAATAAGAGCTGTTGAAAACAAAAGAGCCATTGCAAGGTGTGCAAATACAGGGATTTCTGCACACATACTTCCCACAGGCGAAATAATTTCTAGAACCTTACTTTTTGAAACAAAATCCATTGTAGAAAATCTTCCCCTGATTGAAGAAAAAACTATGTACACAAAATATGGAGATTTTTTTGCATATACTTGCACCTTTGTGCTATTATTTTATGGTTTTTTATTTTACTTTAAACGTAAAAAGGAGAATTAAGATGAGTGGAGAACTTAAACAAATTATTGCTGATTGCAAAAAAAGACTAAACCAGATCAAGGAGTGCCTTTGACCCTGCTTCCATTAAATTTCGACTTGAAGAAATAGAAGCCCAGATTTCAAGACCTGACTTTTGGGACAATCCTGATTCTGCAGCTCCTGTGTTAAAAGAAAGAACTGTACTTACAGATAAAATCAACCATTTTGACAACCTTGAAAACACTCTCCTTGAAAACGACGACCTTCTTGATCTTGCTTCAGAAGAAAATGATGATGCTGTTATAAAAGATATTGAAAAAGAATTGTTAGGCCTTGAAAAGAAAGTTTACAAATTTTCAATTCAAATAATGCTTAATGGAGAGGACGACTCCTACAATGCAATTTTATCCATTAATGCCGGTGCAGGAGGAACAGAAGCCCAGGACTGGTCCGAGATGATTTTCAGAATGTATCTAAGATGGTGCGAGTCAAGGGGATATAAAACAGAAATAATTGATCTTCAGCCCGGAGATGAGGCTGGAATAAAAAGTGTTACCTTTTCTGTGAAAGGTGATTATGCATTTGGGTATCTCAAAACTGAAAATGGGGTTCACAGGCTTGTAAGAATTTCACCATTTAATGCCAATGGAAAAAGACAAACATCTTTTGCTTCAGTTTTTGTCTACCCTGAAATTGAAAGGGAAATCAATATAGAAATTGAAGAAAAAGACTTAAGAATCGACGTGTTCAGAGCAAGCGGTGCAGGGGGACAGCATGTTAACAAAACAAGTTCTGCTGTAAGGATTACCCACTTACCCACAGGAATAGTTGCCCAATGCCAGCAAGAAAAATCCCAGCACAGAAATAAAGAAATCTGTATGAGAGTTATAAGATCAAGGCTGTATCAGCTTGAAAAAGAAAAGCAGGATGAAAAGATTCAGGAGCTCCACGACGGAAAAGACGATATTGGATGGGGCAGCCAGATTCGTTCTTATATTCTCCACCCTTATCAGATGATAAAAGACCATAGAACAGGAAGTGAAACCGGAAACACCCAGGCAGTCCTTGATGGAGATCTGGATAATTTTATTGAAGCTGCTCTTTTTTCTTCATCTTGACAGTTGACAGGATAAGTAATGGATGTATTTAAAATTATAGATAAATATTACAAAACCAATGAAAAAGCAAAAAAAGTGCTTTTAACCCATAGTGAACTTGTTGCCAAAAAAGCCCTGAAAATAGCGGAGAATCTTAAAGAGCCCATAGACAAGAAACTAGTGTACGAGGGCTCAATTCTTCATGATATAGGAATGATTTTCACCAATGCTCCAGAGATTGGATGCAATGGAAAGCATCCATATATCTGCCATGGAATATTAGGAAGACAAATACTTGAAAAAGAAGGCCTTGTAAAACATGCACTGATTTGTGAAAGGCATACAGGAACAGGAATTACCAAAGAAGAAATAATTAAAAAAAACCTCCCCCTTCCCTTAAAAGATATGGTTCCTGTTTCTCTTGAGGAACAAATAATCTGCTATGCAGACAAATTTTTTTCAAAGGGTCTCAAAAACCTTGAAAAAGAAAAAACTCTGGAAGAAATTGAAAAAACACTTTCGGGATACGGAGGGAATCATCTTAAAAAATTCAGGAATTGGCATCTAAAATTCAATGTATAAAAAAAACTTAAAAAAATATTTAAAATTTTATTTTATCACAGACTCTCAAAATATAAATTTTTCTATGCTCTATCAGGTAAAAGAGGCTGTTTTGGGCGGAGCAACAATTGTTCAGTATAGAAACAAAACATTCTTACCCAAGCATATTAATGAAGTCTATGAAATAAAAAACTTTTTAAAACTTAATAAAATTCCTTTTATAATAAATGACAATATTTTACTTGCCAAAGCAGTGGATGCTGATGGAATCCATCTTGGACAAAATGACTTCTCACCTTCTGAAGCCAGAAATGTTCTTGGAAAAAACAAAATAATTGGAATTTCTGTTTCTGATTTAAATGAGTTTAAAAATACAGATTTTTCTTTTTGTGACTATATCGGCCTTGGCCCTGTATTTCCAACTGATACAAAAAAAGATGCAAAAAAAGCCTGCGGACTTGATTTTGTTTCCCAAATTTCAGCCAAATCAAACCTGCCTATAGTTGGAATAGGTGGAATAAATCTTGAAAACGCAAGTTCAGTTCTTGATTCAGGTGCTGTTGGAATTTGTGTTATAAGTGCTCTTACAAAAGAAAAAAACATTTATAAAGCTTCAACTTTATTATCAAATCTCTTAAACATCAATCCTGAAAAAATCAGCCAAAAGTGGGGAAATGAATTTGAACTTATAGAAAAACTTACCAAGTTCAAGTCATTTAAAAGAAACATAAAAATAAGTGCAGGGGATGATTCAGCTCTTTTATACTGCATTAAAAAGCCTGTGATTTCAACTGACACCCAAAGGGAAGACATTCATTTCAAACTTTCATGGCAAAACTTTTATGAAATTGGATTTAAAACTGTTTCTGTATGTTTAAGTGATCTTGCTGCATCATATGCTAGGCCTTTGTCTGTTTTTATAAATCTAGGCCTGCCAGATTATGTTTCAGACCAGGATATTATTGAGCTTTACAAAGGAATTGATGAAAATCTTTCCTTACACAATTGCTCAATAGGCGGTGGTAATGTATCGGCAGCTGAAAAATTTTGTATTGACCTTTTTGCAATTGGTGAAGGAAGCGAAATTTTTCCTAAAAGATCAGGCGCAAAAGAAGGTGAGCTGATCTGTTCAACAGGTTTTTTGGGGCTTTCCAAAGCAGGGCTTGAAATAGTTGAAAAAAACATAAAAGGCTATGAGTTTCTAGTAAACGCATTTAAAAGACCAACTCCTAAATTTTTTGAATCTAAAATCCTTGAAAAATTCAAAGTAAATTGTGTTATAGACATTAGTGACGGGCTTTACGGAGATTTAATTCACCTAACAAAAACTTCAAAACTCAGCAGTATTATTTATGAAAAAGATCTTTTAGTCCATCCTGAACTTGAAAAATACTGCCAGGATTTCAATAAAAATCCTCTTGAATATATTGTTTCTGGAGGAGAAGATTATGAACTTCTTTTCACCTGCCCAGAAAAAAGCTTTGAAAGCATAAAAAAAGAAATTAACAATGCCTTTATTGTCGGGAAAACAGCAAAACTTAAAGATAAATATATAAAATCTAAAATCATAGGAAATTCCTTTGACCATGGACATAAAAACTTTTAAAATCCAAACCTAAAAGAAAAAAATTAAACTTACCTCTAGCCTGTGATTTGGTGTTCAAGCCACAACTTAATTGACCCACTAAAATAACCGGCTGAAAAAAGGCTTATAATTATATAAAAATTCAAGCCTTGATGTTATAAAAAAGAAAAGGTAAATTTAATTATATCAAGAATAACAAAGCTTGATTTTAAATTTACTAAACTGTCTTAAAAAATCTTTATAGCTGATTATTCCTTACTAACTGAAAAATTTGCAAAAACGGGATTCGGCTGACCAAAATCATTTACAATTTTTTAAACAAAATTATATAAAAAACGAAAGCTGTGATATGAAGTCAATGAAAATCTATTTGTTTCTGATTGCTGTTTTCACTCCTCAATTCCTCCAGGCATCACAATTAGACTCAAATCTAAACTCTCAAACAGAAATTTTAATGCTTGGATTCTATGTACTTCTTGCACTTGTAGTTTCTTTTCTCTGTTCTATTTCAGAAGCAGTTCTTTTAAGTATTCCCCCTTCTTATGTTGAAGGTAAAAAAGAAACAAATAAAAAACTGTTTCTCCTTTTAAAAAAAATCAAACTGGATAAGATTGACAACTCTCTTGCTTCAATTTTAACCCTTAAAACAATAGCTCACACTATAGGTGCATTAGGTGCAGGGGCAAAATCAACAGCTGTTTTTGGAAGTACTTGGTTTGGTGTTTTTTCCGCTGTAGTCACTTTTATCTTTCTTTTTGTCTCTGAAATCATCCCAAAAACCATAGGAGCTATACATTGGAAAATACTTATCTGGCCTAGTTCCATTTTTATCAAAATCCTTACCACAATTTTATACCCTCTTGTCTGGATGTGTGAAAAAATTACAAAGATTATTTCCGGGGGGAAAAAGAAAAACATTTTCAACAGAGAAGAATTTATTGCAATGGCCGCTGCTGCGGAATACTCGGGAGAACTTGACAAAAAAAAATCCAGGATAATTAAAAACCTCTTTTGCTTTGACTCCATAAAAGTTTCTTACATAATGACTCCAAGGACAGTGCTCTTTGTTTTAAATGAAAATATAAAAATTTCAGAAGCAGCTTCAAAAGTATCAAAACAGTCTTTTTCAAGAATTCCCCTTTTCAACTCAGGTATTGATGATATTACAGGATTTGTTTTAAAAGATGATATTCTTGTTTTAGCATCAGAAAACAGAGGCAAAGAAAATCTTTCTATTTTAAAAAGAAAAATAACAGCAGTTCCTGAAACAGTCTCGCTTACTGAACTATTTGAAAAATTTTTAAAAGAAAGACACCATATTGCAGTTGTTGTAAATGAACATGGAAGCACCCAGGGAATTGCAACCCTTGAAGATATAATTGAAACTCTCATGGGAATGGAAATAGTTGATGAGACTGACAGAGTTGTTGATATGAGAGTTCTTGCAAAAAAAGAATGGTTAAAACGTGCCAAAAACATGGGGATAGAGTTTCAGGAAGATAAAAACAAAGATTAAACCAAAAACTAAATTAATTTCATACATACAGGACAAAACTATGAAATTCAGACCTTGTATTGATCTCCACGACGGAGTTGTAAAACAAATTGTGGGTTCATCTCTTTCGGATAACCCAGATAAAAAAATTGAAACCAATTTTGTTTCAAAAAAACCTTCTGAATGGTTTGCAAATTTATACAAAAAGGACAATCTCAAAGGTGGCCATCTAATCCAACTTGGAAAAGGAAACGAAGATGCTGCAAAAAGAGCTCTTCAGGAATGGCCTGGAGGAATTCAGGTTGGAGGGGGAATAAATTGCGACAATGCTCTTTACTGGCTTGAAAACGGAGCCCAGGCTCTTATTGTTACCTCCTATGTTTTCCATGACGGAGTAATTGATGAACAAAGGCTTAAAAAAATTTCAAAACTAGCTGGAAAAAATCGCCTTGTTCTTGATTTAAGCTGCAGAAAAAAAGGCAACGACTATTATGTGGTTACAAACAGATGGCAGAATTTTACAAAAGAAAAAGTAACAAGAAATCTTCTTGATTATCTTTCAAAATACTGCTTTGAATACCTTGTCCATGCTGTTGATCTTGAAGGCAAATGTAGCGGAATTGAAACAGAACTTATAAAGATTCTTGCAAAATCATCAAATATTCCTGTTACTTACGCAGGTGGAATAAGCTCAAAAGAAGATATTGAAAAAATTAAAATTATGGGAAAAGGCTCAATTGATTTTACTGTGGGAAGTGCTCTTGATATTTTTGGAGGAACTAAGCTAAAATACAAAGAACTTGTTGAAAAGTACGGGTAAACAACACTAAAAACTCTTTAATTGGAAGATTAAAGTTTAGAAAATAAAATTTAAAAACTAAGTCTTTAACAGTTTTTTAAACTATAGATAAATTTGAATCAGACTCTAAATTTCTAGGAAAGATAAACCAATCAGAGGTTTTTTAAAAACATTGCCCTAGATAAAAAACTCTAACGGAGACATTTGATAAAACAAATAAAAACTTTAAAAGAAATGCTTTGAAATTATCTGATGGGGAAGAAACAAAAAGCTTGAGCAGCAGATGAAGCGTAAAATCTTGTTATAACAGGTACACTAATTCCTGGAACAATTTGTCTGAAACAAGATAAAAGGATCTAAATTAAATTGCCAAAGACTAGTTTAAAAATTCTATTTTTAATATTCTTTGAAATTTTTTTTCTGGTTCTCTTTAAAAAAGAATATTTTTTTTCTGATAGATTCTGACTAATCGCATCTTCTGTTTTATCACCTAAAATACCTACTACTTTAAGATCTGAAAGACAGGACATATCTACTCCCCATAAAGTTTTAGATTAGAAAAAGAATATCATCAGGACTAAAGATACATTATGGATCAAAATTTGTTTTAAAGCCAGCCCGAAAAAAACTCACAAAAACCAATTTATAAAAAATAATCAAATTTGTAATCGGGTGAAATTAAAACCGACAGGAAAATCACCTTCCCTGCCGGCAAAAACCATTCTTTTTACTGCACTTTAGGTTTTTTTATTAACCAAATAAGAACAAAGCCAACAATACAAAGTACGGCACTGGAGGTAAAGGCAACTGGAAATAAACCCATGTCTCCAAGCTTTCCTCCTGCTATAGGACATAAAATTCCGCCTATGCCGTATGCAAGAAAAACCATTGGGTAATTCTTTCCAACATTAGCTTCTCCAAACATCTCAGCTGTAAGTGTTGGGAAAAGGGCTAAATTACCGCCAAAATTAAACCCTATGAAAGCTGCTGCTATATAAAAAAGAACCTCAGAACTTGCCATAAAGTTAAAAAGAAAAAGCATAGCCGCTTGAACACTTATCATTACAAGGATAGCAGGCTTTGCTCCTGTTTTGTCTGAAATAATACCCCAGATAATTCTTCCAAGACCATTGGCAACACTTAAAACCGCAAGAGCTGTACCCGCAACAGCACTGGCATTTACAGCTGTCATTCCTACACCACTTAGGGTCTGAATTCCAAACGGCTTAATAAGCCCAATTGTCATAAGACCAGCACCAGCACCAAAGATAAAGGTAACAAACATTAAATAATACTGAGGTTTTAAAAGAAGTGCTTTTCCACTAATATCTATATTCTCTGGACCAGGATCACAGCAAGCACTCTCATCTTCTTCAAGCTCGCAGCCCTCAGGGCACCAGCCCTCAGGAGGATCAACCATGGTAAGACCTCCTAAAGTTACAAGCACAGCAAAGGCTATCCCAAAAATTATAAAAGTAGTTGATAAGCCAAAAGTTTGGATAAGCTTACCAACAGAGCCTGCTAGCTTCACCCATATTGTAGCACCAAAACCAAAGCCTGCTACAGCAAGACCTGTTATCATTCCTTTTTTATCAGGAAACCATTTCATCCCTACCGAAATGGGAACAACATAGGCTATACCTATGCCTGAACCACCCATTACCCCAATAAATAAAAAAATCATCCAAAAATTTGTTCCACCAAATAGACCGGCAATTACATATCCGGTTCCAAGAACTAGACCTCCCAAGATTGCAAGAAACCGTGGCCCAAATCTCTCAAGCTGAAAACCTGACAGCACCATAACAACAGCATACCCTACAAGGCCTGCAGAAAAAGCAGCCATTGTCTGGGTAGTTGTCCAGCCTGCTGTAATCAATTCAGGTGTGAAAACAGACCATGCATAAATTGCCCCTAAACACATCTGGACAAGCACAGCCCCAAAAACCACCAGCCATCTATTCATAACTTTTTGCCCAACCATATTAACTCCTTTTTCACATTTATTCCTTATTAATACGCAAAAAACCGGCAGAAAATTATTTCTGTCGGTTTTTTGCGTATTAATTTAATTTTTGCATCTGGTAAAACCCTAAAAAACAAGGGCTTGTCGTCAGCTTTATTTGATTCTCAATTGCAGGAGGACTAAACTTATTTAAACTATAAAAACCTTCCATTCAAATTTTCCTTTTTAAACTTTCTCTAAAATTAGAACTTACTTTCATGTTAAGCGCTTTTATTGGGTTGAACTCTGAAAAATTCAATATAAACCAATAACAATAAGAGCTAGTCAACCCGATGGATCAATATCACTTATTTCGCCACATTCAATTATAAAGCGTTTAACTTTCTTTTTTTCCCTCTAATTTAAAAAAAACATCCTTCAAGATAGGCTTCATTGTTAAGAAACAACGTTCAGCAAACCCTGATTTTACACAAAAGATCTTGAATGTAGGCAATTATTTACAAATTTTGCAAGCCTGAAAAGTCAGTATAAAAAATAATTTCAGTTTTTAAATCAACTATTCAGCAAGATGTCAATTGTTTTTTTAAATTAAACTCTTTTATTAATGGCAAAACGAACCCTACATAAAAAAAAAGACCGCAACCATTATTTGATTGCGGCCTTAAATACTAATTTTATTTAAACAGTAATCCTTTAAAGATTAAACCATTTCAAATATTGCAGCAGCACCCATACCACCACCAATACACATTGAAACTATACCGTATTTTCCACCGGTACGCTCAAGCTGTGCAAGAAGGGTAGCAGTAAGTTTTGCACCAGTACATCCAAGTGGATGGCCAAGAGCAATAGCTCCACCACATATGTTTACTTTATCCATCATTGGGGTTCCCCAAAGACCAAGTTCCTGGCAGCAGTGAATTGCCTGGGAAGCAAAAGCTTCGTTGATTTCAAAAAGATCTATATCTTCAATCTTCATACCAGCTTGCTTAAGAACTTTTGGAATAGCATATTTAGGACCAACGCCCATTTCTTCTGATCTACAACCTGCAACTGCATAGCTTACTAATTTTGCAATTGGCTTAAGGCCAAGACGATCACATGCTTCTTTTGAAGCAATAAGAGTTGCAGCAGCACCGTCAGTTGTCTGAGAAGAGTTAGCAGCTGTAACCTGACCACCTGCCTTAAAAGGGGAGCCAAGCCTTGCAATTCCATCAGCAGTTGTACCTGGACGAACACCGTCGTCAGCATCAATCATCTTGGTTTCTACTTTATAGGAATCCCCGTCCTTAATATAATATGTTGCAGGAGTAGGAACTATTTCAGTAAAATATCCGTTTTTCTGAGCCTCAGCAGCTTTTGCATTTGAAGCTGCAGCAAATTCATCCATTGTTCTGCGGTCAACCTTGTACCACTCAGCAACGTTTTCAGCAGTAACACCCATTGAAACGTACATCTCTGGCATTGTTTTTGCAAGTTCTGGATGAGGACGTGGGCTGTTTCCACCCATTGGAACAAAAGTCATAGACTCAAGACCACCGCCCATTGTCATTTCTGACCAACCAGCCTGAACTCTTAGCGATGCAAGAGCAATAGCTTCAAGACCAGAAGAGCAGAAACGGTTAACTGTGGCACCAGATACTTCAATTGGAAAACCAGCCTTCATTGCTGCAATACGTCCAATATTAAGTCCCTGCTCACCTTCAGGAAAAGCACAGCCGATCATGCAGTCGTCGATCTCTTTTGGATCAACTTTCACCTTATCAACACATGCCTTCATGATGTGGGAAAGAAGATCTTCAGGTCTTGTTTCCCTGAAAGCACCCCTGCGGTTCTTGCAACCAGGGGTTCTAACGGATGATACTATATATGCGTCTCTCATTTATATCCTCCTAAAAAACGTTTAATATTCTTTCTTTAATTATTAAGCCAGTATTAGTTACGTAGAGGCTTGTTTGTCTTAAGCATGTGATCAATACGTGCAAGAGTCTTTTCTTCTTTACAGAAGTCAACAAATGCCTCACGCTCAAGCCTAAGCACGTGCTCTTCAGAAACCTTTGTTCCGTAATTAACGTCACCGCCAGCAATAACATAAGCAATACGTGTTGCAAGGAATGCATCGTATTCGCTCAGGAACAGACCATTAGCCATATTGTAAAGTTCAGCAGTAACCATACCTGAACCTGAATTACCAACAACAGGAAGGTCTGTCTTCATTGGTGGTGTCCAACCTGCTTCTGCCATTGCAAGAGCTTCTTTCTTTGCTTCACCAATAAGAAGATCACGGTTAAACACTATTCTGTCTTTCCATGGGTGAAGAAAACCAATACCTACAGCCTGAGCAGCTGACATTGAAACTTTTGCCATCCCAATAGCCATGAAGGTATCAATATAAATTTTTGTAAGGTCAAGAGTTTTAGCTGTTCCAGCTGGAAGAGCTTCAACCATTTTTCTATAAAGGTTAGTACATCCGCCACCTGCAGGAAGAAGACCTACACCTATTTCAACAAGACCCATGTAAAGTTCTGAGTGAGAAACTATTTTGTTTGCACCAAGACATGTTTCACATCCGCCACCTAGAGCCAATCCAAAAGGAGCAGCAACTACTGGAACTGATGAATATTTTGAAGCAAGAGTTGTGTCATGGGCAAGCTTAAGGAAATCTTCAATTTCAGTCCACTTTTTATCATGGATAAGACCTGATACATAAGCAAGGTCGGCACCAGCTGAAAAAGCACCTGGCATACCGCCAGCCTGGTTTCCAATTACAACACCTCTTGCGTTTGCATCAAGGTACTCTTGGCAACCATTCATGAACTCAATAATTTCACGGTTAAGAGCGTTCATTTTTGTATGGAATTCAACACAAAAGATGTCATCGCCAAGGTCAATAAGAGAAGCAGAAGCACAGGTTTTAACAACTTTATTATCTGCTTTAGCTGCTGGAAGAGATATAGCGTTTTTATTTCCAGGTACGTCTTTATATGAACCTGATGCAAAATCATAATACTGACGTTTTCCGTCTACCATCTTGTAGAAAGTATCATTTCCGGCTGCAAGCATTTTCTTAACGTTTTCTGATACAGGAAGACCTTCTTTTTCCATTCTTTCAACAGATTCTTTAACACCTATTGCGTCCCAGCACTCAAAAGGTCCAACTTCCCAGCCATAACCCCATTTCATGGCGTTATCAATTTCAACAAGGCTGTCTGCTATTTCAGGGATTCTGTTTGCTGAGTATGTAAAAGCGTTTGCAGTACAATCCCATGCAAACTTTGCACCTTCATCATCACCCCAAATAATTGCTTTAACTTTTTCTTCAAGGGTCTCTTTTTTCTTTGCTTCTTCAAGGCATGGAAAAGAAGCTTTTTCAAAAGCTTCATATTCACCTGTAACAACATTAAGCTGATGCTTGAATCTTTTTCCACTTTCGTCTTTGCCTCTTTTGTAAAAACCTTGCTTGGTTTTATTTCCAAGTTTACCATCAGCAACAAGTTTTTCAACGTAAGCAGGCACCTTAACTATGTCCCTCATTTCATCATCAGGGCATAGGTCATAAGAGTTATTTGCAACATGAACCACAGTGTCAAGACCAACAAGGTCTGCAGTACCAAAAATCGCTGTTCTAGGACGACCCATTGCTGGTCCGAAAAGAGCGTCAGCCTGGGATACAGAAATTTTACCATCTGCAATTGCCTGAAAAACCTTACCAATACCCTGGATACCAATACGGTTACCGATAAAGTTAGGTGTATCTTTTGCCCAAACAATACCTTTACCAAGAACTACTTCACCAAACCATGCTACATAATCAAGAACTTCCTGCTTTGTAGATGCATCGGGAATAAGCTCAAGAAGATGCATATAACGTACAGGGTTGAAGAAATGAGTTCCAAGGAAATGCTCTTTAAAACCCTGGCTTCTTCCTTCGCTGATTTTCGCAAGAGGAATACCTGAAGTGTTTGAAGAAATGATTGAGTCTGCTTTTCTTATACCGTCGATTCTTTCAAAAAGCTGTTTTTTAATCTCAAGATTTTCAACAACAACTTCACAAATCCAGTCACAGTCTGCAAGCTTGTCAAAATCATCTTCAAGGTTACCGGTAGAAATAAGTGCCGCATCTTTCTTAGTCATGATAAGAGAAGGCTTGTTAGCTAAAGTAGCCTGCAGCCCTGCTTCAACAATCCTGTTTCTTGCTGCAGGATCATTTTTTTCTTCATCTTTAAGGTCGAAAGGAACGATATCAAGAAGCAATGTAGGAACTCCTGCACTTGCTAGCAAAGCAGCAATTCCGCCACCCATGATACCAGAACCGATTACAGCGGCCTTCCGGATTTTCCTGGTCATAATTTTTACCTCCTAAAAAATATATGAATGTTAAACAACGGGAAACTAGATATAAAATTAAATCTTTATTGTCATTAACAAAGAGATTATTTAAGTGTCAAGCTAAATTCAATTAATTTTAGTCTTGACTAAAATAAAAGAAAAGTCTCTTACTTTCAATGACTTATATCAAAATTTCCTACTCTAAATACCTTCTTCTAAACATTTATTTTTAAAAATCTATTATCTGTTTTCTTCTATCATTTCCGATATTTCCAATTCTATATCGTTAAGAGCTGCATTTGCCTCATCAATATCATCGAAAATAATAGCATTATAACCTACTTCTTTTTCAGCTTCCTGCATAGCTGCAAGAAGCCAGACCTGAGGATCAACAACTCTGACAACCTCACTCGCTCCCATTTCATAGAGCTCTTTTTGAATTTTTATTATTTCAGAAACATTGGCTGAAACAATCTCTTCACTATTTTTCATTTTAAAGTTTCTCAAATCAGAAAAAACTGTAAAACCTTTTTTAAGTTTTCCTGCCTCCTTAAGAATATCCCCAGCAAAACTGATATAGCCATCAATTGTTATTTCGCCATATTCTATGACTAATCGATTTTTATCAGCATCTGCAATAACTTCATTCATAACCTTTCTTTCCTCCAAAATAACAAAAAACAATTTTACATAAAACAAACAAATCCCAAGAAAAATCAAGTACTACGGGCAAAGAAAATTTAACCGCAATCATTAAAATTCAAAATTTATATGATTTCTAAAAAGGTATGTCATCGTCTTCTTCACTGGATTTTCCGCCGGGGAAACTGTTAAATTCATTATTATCTTGAACTGCCTGAGATTGGCCGTAGTTGCCGCCAGGATGAGGTGGATTGTATCCTACTGGTTGTGAAGAGACCTCTCCCTCTCTTCTTGGAGCAGAATCAAGCATCCTAAGCTCATTACCTACAATTTCTGTAATATAATGGGTAGCACCATTT
This sequence comes from Desulforegulaceae bacterium, assembly GCA_034006035.1. Classification (NCBI taxonomy): domain Bacteria; kingdom Pseudomonadati; phylum Thermodesulfobacteriota; class Desulfobacteria; order Desulfobacterales; family Desulforegulaceae; species Desulforegulaceae bacterium. The sequence continues at coordinate 195,952 of JAVETN010000001.1, read as the reverse complement.
TTTTCATAGGTTCTTGTCTGAATCTTACCTTCAATATAAACTTTACTGCCTTTCTTGAGATATCTGGCACAAACCTCTGCAAGGCCTCTAAAAACTACTATTCTATGCCATTCTGTCTTTTCTCTTTTTTCGCCGGTGTTTCTGTCTTTCCAGGCCTCGTTTGTAGCTATTGAAAAGTTGCACACAGGATTACCATCCTGGGTATACCTCATTTCGGGATCTTGTCCCAAATTTCCCAAAAGTATAGCCTTGTTAACTCCGCTCATATAATATAAAGCCCTTTCGGTTTTTGGATTAAAAAGATTATAAAGACTCTAAAAGAAAGATTAATTAATTTACCTACCACAATATTTGAAACAGAGCAAAGACATAATTAACATATTTGACTATTAAAACATTTGAGTAAAACTCAGCCAAGGAAGGCCTGAATAAAAACTTGTAGAATCAAATTCTATCATACCAAATTTATTTTTCAATAAAACAATTTTTCATTTGATAACTCTAGACTAAAGACTTAATATTTCAATTCAAAGTCTTTATCAATAAGCTCAATTACAACATAATATATTTGTTTGACAAGATTAAAAGTTCTTTAATTGAACGATAAACTCGTAAAAACAAAAAACTTATCACCTCAAAAAAGGTTTAAAAATTGTCAATTAACTTTAAAAATCAAATTACGACACAGATTTTATCAATTAGACGAACACCTCTTGGTAAAAAAATAAAAAAAACAAAAAACAAAAAATTCCCTGTTTTTGCCTCAGTTGCCCCTGGTTTTTCACACTCCGCATTCAAGGAAGCAAAACTTAAAATCCCATCTTTAGAAAATCTTCATATCACAAAAGGAGGGGTATCATTTAATTCAAATTTTGAAGATATAATAAAAGCAAATGTCTTGCTTGGAATACCTTCCAAAATTCTATTAAGACTTGCCAAATTCAGAGTCTTTAATTTCAATACCCTGGAAAATCAAGTTAAAAAAATACCTTTTGAAATCTTTTTGTTTAAAAATTCAAAAATCAAAATTTCTGCCTCCTCCAGAAAATCAAAACTTATTCATACTAAAGCAATTGAAGAAGCAATGGTTAAAGGTATAAAACAAAGGCTTGAAATTAACCAGCCCCTTGAGTCTCCCAATCCAACTGAAATAAAAATTCAGATACGAATCTCAAGAGATAACGCTGTTATTTCAATGGATTCTTCAGGGGAACATCTTTACAAAAGAGGCTTAAAAACTCTTTCCTGCCATGCTCCCATAAGAGAAAACCTGGCTTTTGCAGGACTGTTCAACAGCGGCTATAATGGAAGTTCTATGTTTTTCGATCCCATGTGCGGTAGCGGAACTTTTTCAGGGGAAGCATCAATAATTTCCTCAAATACTCCTCCTGGAATATTTAGAAATTTTGCTTTTGAAAACTGGCCCTTATTTGACATAGAACTCTATAAAAAGATAATTTCTGAAGAAAAAAGAAAAATTATCAGAAAAAAAGAAACAATCTTTGCTTCGGACATTAATTATAATAATGTCCTGATTGCCAAAAAAAACTTTACAAACACAGAGCCTGGAAAAAACATCAGATTTTTCTGTTCAAATTTTTTTGATTTAAAAAAACAGACAAGCCCGGGAACAATTGCAATCAACCCGCCCTATGGAATAAGAGTTGAAAAAGAAAAAAACTTTTTAAAAAAACTAAGACTAAAACTAAGAAAAGATTTTTACAAATTCACCCTTGTGCTTACAATACCAAAATCTTTTCAAGATCAATATTTTACAGGCAAAAACTTTGATTGTATTCCTTTTGTTCACGGAGGGATAGAAATGAACCTTGTTATTGGTAAAATTGAATAAAAGTTTAATAAATCAAAAAAAACAATCTGATCATACCTGGGGTTTATTGTAAGGTTTCTTTCCAAGCCTTACAATAAGTTCTCCTATTCTGTTTTTCTCCATTTCCTTAACTGTTACAGAAAGGTTGCCAAGCTCTAGAACTTCCTTTTCCTCAGGGATTCTTCCTATGTACTCTAAGATATAACCTGAAAAGGTATCGTAATTGGGAGATTCAGGAAGATTTTGCTTCAGCTTTCTATTAACATCTTCAATTTCAGCCTTACCAAGAATTATCCATTCATTGGTTTTTATCTTTACTATATGGGGTTCAACATAATCAGTTTCATCGCTTATCTCACCAACAATTTCTTCAAGTACATCTTCAAGAGTGATAAGACCTGATACTCCGCCATGCTCATCAACCACAATAGCCATATGATTTTTTCTATACTTAAACTGATGAAGAAGAGTATTGATTCTTTTGTGCTCAGGAATAAAATAAGGTTCCCTCATCACTTCTCTTATACTTGGCCATGAATTATGTTCAGAATAATATCTGAAAATATCTTTTATATGAACAGTTCCTATAATATTATCTATATTCCCTTCTTTAACTGGAAACCTTGAAAAACCTGCATCCAAAAGTTCCCTCATTTCTGGAACATTATCAATATTTATTACAAACATATCCCTTCTTGGCCTCATTATTTCAGAAGCTGAAATATCATCAAATTCAAAAATATTTCTTATCAGCTCCCTTTCCTCCCGCCTTATTTCACCTTCTTCTTCACCTACTTCCACATAAGTTAAAAGTTCTTCTTCAGTTACTGTGGGAAGCTTTTCAATTCCGCCTAAAAGCAGGGGAATAAAATCCATGACTTTTATAAAAGGATAAAAAAACCAGTAAAGCCAAAATAAAGGGTAAATAACAATCTTAGCTATGATAAGGTTGTTGCGAGTTGCTATTGATTTGGGTAGAATCTCACCAAACACAAGAATAAGAAGGGTCATTCCACCAGTAGCTATTCCAACTCCAGTGTTACCGTAAAGCTCAATGGCCGCAGCTGTTGCAAGTGATGATGCTGCAATATTTACAAGGTTGTTGCCAATAAGAATTGTTGTCAGAAGCCTGTGGGGATTTTCCTTCATCCTCCTGATTAGCTGACTGAATCTATCCTGGTTTTTTGAGATATGTCTTGTTTTTGCTTCGTTCAGTGAAAAAAGGGCTATTTCAGCTGATGAAAAAAAGGCAGACAAAAAAACAAGAAAAAAAAGACTTACTAATTTGATTTCCATTTATTATCTTCTTGAAAAAAATGTACTTGTTGTTTGTTAGGTTTTTCTGTATTTATTTTATTTTTGCCATAAATTAATTCAATCTAAGTTTAAGTTCAATGAAAAAAAACTTTTTTTTAATTTTCCTTATCTTATTTTCAACTGCTTCTTGGGCTGAAGACTTAAACTATAAGAAAAGTCCACTTCCATCAAAAACCTTTTCATTTTTTTTTGAAAATGACACTTTTTTTGATACAGATAAAGAGTACACCAATGGAATCAGGCTTTCCATGACATACGCCAACCTTCCTCCCAGGTATTTATCTGTACAAAATTTGCTAGAAAATATAGGAAAATTAACTCAATTTTCAGAAAAAAGCAAAAAACAAGCGTTTTCTCTCAGCATGGGACAAAACATCTATACCCCTGAAAACACCGAAGCAACTGAAATTGTCAAAACCGAAAGACCTTATGCAGGACTGACATATATAAGTGCAGGAATAATTTCAACAACAAGTACACAAATGCAAACCATTGAACTTTCAGCTGGGATAGTAGGCCCCTTGTCTTTAGCAGAAAAAACCCAGACAACTCTCCATAATGCTTTCAACTGGAAAGAAGTTATGGGATGGGACAATCAGCTTTCCAACGAACCATTTTTAGGACTTGTATATTCCAAGCGATGGAAGATAAAACAAAAAAGCAATCAAGGATTTGGATTTGATATAATTCCGGAAATGAGTGCAACCTTTGGGAATGCTTTTATCTACCTTCAGTCAGGGATAGGCTTAAGGGTGGGGTATAATATCCCAAATGATTTCGGAACCCCAAGAATAAGACCTGCAACAGACACAAACTTTCCCCTTGATGAAGCAGACCCAAGATTTTATCCTAAATTTGAAAGATTTGGAATTTATTTTTTTTGCAATATGGACGCCAAGTTTGTACCAAGAAATATTCTCCTGGACGGAAACACATTTAAAAGCAGCCACAGCGTTAAAAGGTACCCTGTCACAGGAACAACAATACTGGGTCTTGGGATAATAGTCCACAGATTCAACATTGTTTACGGCCATGTATTTGATTCAAAACTCTACAAGGATCAAAAGGACAAACAACGCTACGGAACAATAAGTATTTCCTATTCCTGGTAAATCAACCTACAAAACCTTATCAAGAAAACTTCTGGTTCTTTCATTTTCAGGAGAAGTAAACATTTTTTCAGGGGAAGCCTCTTCCACAAGTTTTCCCTCATCCATAAAAACCACCCGATCGGCCATTTCTCTTGCAAACCCCATTTCATGAGTAACAACCACCATGGTCATCCCTTCTTTTGCAAGCTGTTTCATTACGTCAAGAACATCTCCGACAAGTTCTGGATCAAGAGAACTAGTAGGTTCATCAAAAAGCAAAGCTTTTGGATTAAGAGAAAGGGATCTTGCAATGGCAATTCTTTGCTGCTGCCCTCCGCTTAATTGATCGGGATAAGCATAGGCCTTTTCTTTGAGCCCTACCTTTTCCAAAAGAATAAATGCAATTTTTTCAGCCTCTTTTTTACTGACCTTTCTTACTTCAACTGGACCAAGGCAAATATTTTGCATTACAGTCTTATGGGGAAAAAGGTTGAACTGTTGAAAAACCATTCCTATTTCAGTTCTTATAAAATTAATATTTACATCTTTTGAACAAAGGTCAAAACCGTCAACAACAACTTTTCCTGAACTAACTTCTTCAAGTCTGTTCATACACCTTAAAAGAGTTGATTTACCAGATCCGCTGGGCCCGATTATCACAACAACTTCACCCGGGCTGATCTGAAGATTAATCCCTTTTAAAACTTCATTCTCTCCAAAAGACTTGAATACATTTTCAATTTTTATCATTTTGAAATCCAATGGTTTATGAGTAATCAAGTTTTTTTTCAACCTTGGCAAGAAGCCTTGCTATTACAAAGGTGAAAAAAAGATAAACAATTCCCGCTCCTACAAGAAACTGAACATAATCATAATACCTTGCTCCCATTACTTTTGCAGAATACATAAGCTCCTGAGTTCCTATAACAGACACAAGAGAAGAGTCCTTTAAAAGAACAATTGCTTCATTGCCAAGGGGGGGAATAATTTTTTTCATTGCCTGGGGAAGAATTATATGACGCATTGTCTGATTATATGAAAGCCCTATTGATCTTCCTGCTTCCATCTGCCCCTGACCCACAGCCTGGATACCTGCCCTGACAATTTCTGCAACATAGGCACCGCTGTTAAGCCCAAGAGCTACTATGCCAACCATAAGAGGATCCGGAGACATTGACTGACCAGTAATTATATTAAACAGCTGGGGAACACCAAAATAAATGAAAAAAATCTGCAAAAGCATTGGAGTTCCTCTGAAAATCTGAACATAAAATCCGCTGAACCACTTTAAAAGAATTATTCTTGACACTCTTCCCATTCCAAGAAGAATCCCCAGCACAAGCCCTATTAAAACTGCCCCCAGAGTCAATTTTAAAGTTACCACGGCTCCAGACAACATAAAAATCTTATGCTTCCATAAAAGACTTAAGTCTATCATTTTTTTTTATCTCCTGAATAGAAATTTTACAAAACTTATAATTTAAGATTAAAGATATGGAAAGGATAAATTTATTAAACCAATCAATTTTGAAAACTTTCATCTTTTTTGTACAGACTTTAAAACAATTTCCAAAATCAAAGAAACAACAGCAACAGATAAAACAAATACCAATCAAATTTATGTTGAATTCAAAACTGATATGGTGTTAATAAAAAGGGTTCTCAACAAAATTAAAATAATTTAAATTAAAAAACAGGAATAAAATGCTTTATCCAAATATAATAGTCCAAAGCGGAACATCGTGCATTTCAAAGCAGCAGAAAAAAAAGCTTAAAGCAAGTCTTGGCTCATGTATAGGAATAGCAATTGTTGACAGAGTAAATAAAGTTGGGGGGATTCTCCACACCCTTTTACCTGAGCCATATTCAAATTTTGTCGATATTGAAGAAAAATATGCATCAACAGGACTTCCAAAATTCATTGACGAGCTTATAAAAGAAGGAGCAGAGATAAGCTGTCTGGAAGTAAGTGTTGCAGGAGGGGCTTTTCAAGGAAAATCAACTGACTTGGATTTCTACATAAATGTAGGGGGTAAAACAGCTGAAAAAGTTTCCAATATACTAAAATTTTATAAATTAAATATCCGCCAATGGGAAACAGGCGGTTTTTTTTCTTCCTGTCTGAGCTTAAATCTTAATAACTTTGAAGTATCCATTCTACCTATGATAGACGAATGCAGCATTTCAACCAAAGATTATGTGTTTAAAAAACCTGAAAAAAAACAGATAGAAAAAAAAGTAGACCAAATAAAACCTATTCCCCAAATTGTCATCAAAATTATTTCAATGATAAATTCCAAATCAGCAGGGCTCAAGGATATTGGAAAAGAAATAAAAAAAGATCAAGTAATTTCAGCAAAAGTTCTTCAGCTGTCAAACTCTGCATTCTTTGACAGAACTTATCCTATAGACACAATCGATGAAGCTATTTTACAAATCGGGGAAGAAAACTTAGCAAAACATATTTTAAATCATTATATTAAAGAATTGTTTTCATCCTCAGACAGAGGCTATTCCCTATGTAAAGGAGGACTTTTCCATCACAGTCTCTCAACAGCACTAATAAACGAAAAGCTGTGTAAGTATACTAGGATAGAGCCTCCTCAAGCTGGATATACAGCAGGACTTCTCCACGATATTGGTAAAATAATTCTTGATCAATATGTATCAAAATCCAAACCCTTATTTTACAGGGAACTTCTCAACAAAACAAAAAATATTATTGATGTGGAAAAAGAGCTTTTCGGGCTTGACCATGCTGAGGCAGGGATTCTTCTTGCAAAAAAATGGAATCTACCTGAAGTTATTCAGGATATAATAAGTCTTCATCACCGCCCAAAAGAAGCCAAGAGAAATAAAAATATAATCATACTGACTCATATAGCTGATATTTTAAGCTCATGGTATATGACAGGAGTTCTTCCTGAAACATCAAGAATGGATATTACACTTGATCTTCTTGAAAAAGTCTCCCTTTCTCCAAAAAAAATACTTGAATTCACCCACCAACTCCCTTTAAAAGAGTTTTCAGCACTCTTCCCATTGAAGTTGAATGAAATTTCAGGTAAAAAAGATTGTATAAAAGTTGCTGGGGGAGTTTTATGCCATTAAACGATGAAAAAAAAAATAGGTTAAAGGAAATTCCAGGAATAGACAAACTGATTTTAAAAATAAACAACAAATACTCAGTGAAAAGTATTCCCAAATCTCTTATTTCAAGAAAAACAAAAGAAGTTGTCGATGATTTAAGACAAGACATTGTCTCAGAAAAATACAATTGTAAAGAACAAGTAAATTCTGATGAAATAGCAGAAAAAGTATACAAAAAAATATTAAAAGCCCATGAACCCAATTTTAAAAGGGTAATAAATGCAACAGGAGTGGTTGTTCATACCAATCTTGGCCGTTCCCTTCTTGCAAAGGAAGCAGCTGAATTTGTGTTTGAAAGGGCAACAGGTTTTTCCAATCTTGAACTTGACCTTAAAACAGGAAAAAGAGGCTTAAGATACTCTCTTGTAGAAGATCTTGTATGCGAAATTTCAGGGTGTGAAGCTGCAATGGTTGTAAATAACAATGCTGCTGCTGTTCTTTTATGCCTGGATACTTTTGCAAAGGGAAAAGAAGTTGTGGTTTCAAGAGGAGAGCTTGTAGAAATCGGAGGGTCTTTCAGAATCCCTGAAGTAATGGAAAAAAGCGGAGCTATTTTAAAAGAGGTTGGAACAACCAATAGAACTCATTTAAAAGATTATGAAAATGCTTATGAGGAAACAAAAACAGCAATGTTTTTAAAGGTTCATACAAGCAATTTTGATATAATAGGCTTTACTTCAAAAGTATCTCTTGAAGAACTTTCAAAACTCTCCATGAAAAAAAATATAATCTTCATGGAAGATCTAGGAAGTGGAACATTTATTGATTTTTCAAATTTCGGTCTTCCAAAGGAACCTACAGTAACAGAATCTGTAAAGGCAGGAACAGATCTTGTAACTTTTAGCGGAGACAAACTTTTGGGAGGTCCCCAGGCTGGAATAATTGCAGGCAAAAAAGGGCTTATTGAAGAAATAAGAAAAAACCCTCTTACAAGAGCTTTAAGAATTGATAAAATGACTCTGGCAGCTCTTGAAATCACCTTGAGGCTTTATAGAGATCCAAAACAAGCAGTTAAAAAGATTCCAACTCTTAAAATGATTTCCCAAACTTTAAATGAAATTGAACAAAAAGCACACGAACTAAAAGAGCTTATAGACAATCTTAAGATTAAAAATCTTAAAACAAATTTTGTTAAATCAAGCTCCAGGGCTGGAGGGGGCTCTCTTCCTGAAACAAATATTCCAACAATTTGTCTTGGAATTGAAACAAAATTGTCCGCATCTCAACTTGAAAAACTGATGAGAAAAAACACCCCTCCGGTAATGGGAAGAATTGAAAACAACAAATATCTTCTTGATCTCAGGACAGTATCAGAAAATGAAACCGAAATAATTGCCAAGGCATTTAAAAATCTTAAAAATGAGCTAAGCTAAAAATGGAAAAACATTTCAATCCTGATAAAATTCCCGATTTTCTCTATCCAGCCAAGGAAGGAGAAAAAAATCACAAAATAATTTATTCAGATCAGATAATTGCAGAAATTCTTAAAAAAAGATTTTCTGCATTTTTCCATACAAACAATATCACTGAAATTGCACATTTTGCTTCCGATGAAAGCCTTGGACTTATTTTATTTGCACTTGCCCCTTTTGAAAAAGATTTAAATACACTCGAACTTTTTGATAGTCTTTGCACTATTATCGAAAAATTTGGTAAAAAAACTAAAAACCCATGTGTTTTCATGAACAATAAAGTTCCTGGAATCCTTATAAACACAAACTCTATTGTCTTTCTCAAAAAAACTGCTTCTGAAATAAAATCAAGCTTTAAAAAAGAAACAGAAATGGAAGCCATAGCAGGAATCAGTTATCATCCATGTATAAATTATAGACAGAAACATCTATCTGAAAACTGCCTTAAAGCACTTGTTCATGCTTCAATGCTTGAAGAAAAAACTGCTGTATTTGACTCTGTGAGTCTTAATATAAGCTCAGATGATTTTTTTCAGAAAAAAGAGATTGATAACTCAATAAAAGAACTTGAAAAAGGGCTTCTTCTGAATAAAAAAGATTACAATATTCTAAACAGCCTTGGGGTCTGCTTTGCTGCAAAGAAAGACTTTGAAAAATCTCTTTTATACTTTGAAAAAGCATATTCCGCTTCAGGTAATAATTTTATAATGCCTCTTTACAATCAGGGTTTGATTCATTACCTTCAAGGTAAGCTTAAAACAGCTGAAAAATTTTTTTTGGACGCAATAAGCCTTTCGGAGACTTTTTATGAAATACCATTTTATCTGGGTAAAATTGAATTTGATAAAAAAAACTATACAAAGGCTCTTAAATATCTTTTAAAAGCTGAATCAATAAGGCCTGGAAGTGCTGTTGTTTTAAATTATCTAGGGGAAACCTACCTTTTGGATAATGATTTGGAAAACTCTTTTCTTGCTTATAAAAAATCTCTCAAATCTCATCCAGATAACCCTTATGCACTTTCAGCTCTTGGCTATATTTATTATCTAAAAGGTGAAAATAGAGAAATTTCAAAAACTTTTATAAAGGAAAGTCTTAAAATGGAACCAGACAATCCTTTGTTCAAAAAAAGACTTGAGCTTGTTTCAAAAGAAAAAAGCATAGATGAAACAAACAGAGCTCATAAATTATTTAAAAACTAAATTTTCAAGGAGTAATAAAATGCCAATCTATGAATACCATTGCAAAAAATGCGACACAGACTTTGAGGCTCTTGTGATGTCAGGAGAAACTCCTGAATGCCCAAAATGCGGCACTACCGAGGTTACAAGGCTTATGTCAGCCTGCGGATTTGTCAGCAAGGGGGCGTCTTTTGGAGGCGAGGCTCCAACTACCAAATCTTCTGCCGGCTCAAACCCATGCAATACATGTCCAGCAACCAATTGTTCCTCCTGCGGAATGTAATGATTTTAAAAATATGAAAGGCTTTTCTTTATAATGGGAAACAATCTTAAAGGATTTGTATATCTGGTTGGAGCAGGTCCTGGCGACCCTGAGCTTCTTACCATCAAAGGGAAAAAATGCATTGAAGATTCAGATGTTCTTGTTTACGACTATCTTGCGTCCAAAACCCTTTTAAGACATGCAAAAGAAAATACCGAAAAAATTTATGTAGGAAAAAAAGGCGGGGATCACACCCTTTCCCAGGATGGAATCAACAATCTACTTGTTAAACTTGCAATTGAAGGAAAAACTGTATGCAGACTCAAAGGAGGGGATCCTTTTATTTTCGGGCGTGGGGGAGAAGAAGCTGAAGTTTTGAAAGATAATAATATTGAATTTGAAATTGTACCTGGAGTAACATCTGCAATCTCAGCCCCTGCCTATGCAGGAATTCCCCTTACCCACAGAAGTGCAAACTCTACACTTGCAATTGTGACAGGCCATGAAAATCCAACAAAAAAAACTTCTTCCATAAATTGGGAGAGCCTTGCAAAAGGAATGGGAACCATAGTTTTTTTAATGGGAGTAAAAAACCTTCCAAATATTTCAAAAAAACTGATTGAAAACGGAAAAGATCCACAAACTCCTGTTGGACTTATAAGATGGGGAACCACCCCATCCCAAGAGACTATTAGGGGAACTCTTGAAAATATTGCTGAAAAAGTAAAAAAAAGCAACTTTAAAGCCCCGGCAATTATAGTTGTTGGAGAAGTTGTAAACTACAGGGACAAACTCAAATGGTTTGAAGAAAAACGCCCTCTTCTTGGAAAGAAAATAATGATCACAAGAGCAAGGGCTCAGGCAAGTTCACTTGTTGAAAAACTTTTGGCTCTTGGTGCTGACTGCATTGAATATCCTACAATAAAAATAATTGAACCAGACAATAAATCAGACCTTTTCAATTCAATTGAAAAAATAAAAGATTATTCCTGGCTAATTTTCACAAGTGTCAACGGAGTAAAACATTTTTTTGATGCTTTGTTTGAAAAAAATCTTGATCTAAGGATTTTAGGAAACTTAAATACTGCTGTAATTGGCCCTGCAACAAGAGATGAACTTAAAAAATATGGAATAAATTCAGATGTTTTTCCAAAAAGTTATAGGGCAGAATCTATTATTGAAGCCTTTGAAAATATTAATGTAAAAAACAAGAAAATTCTTATTCCAAAAGCCTTGGAAGCAAGATCTGTTCTTCCAGATGAGCTTAGAAAAATGGGAGCTCTTGTTGATGAGGTAACAGCTTACAAAACAATTCCCCAATCAGATAAAAAAGATGAAATACTTTCTGATATATTAAACGGTAAAATAGACATAGTTACATTTACAAGTTCATCAACTGTAAAAAATTTCAAGGCTCTTTTTACTGAAGATGAATTTAAATCTGCAACAAATAAATTCCAGTCGGTTTCCATAGGCCCAATAACAACAGATACAGCAATTAAACTTGGTATTAACCCTGAAATTACAGCAGAGGAATATACAATAGACGGGCTTGTTGATTCAATTTTAAAACTTTATAAAAAATAAATTTATTGTTTTTCTATCTTGCCGGAAAATCCGGCAAGGTTGAAAATCAGCCAATTCATCACAGGTTAAGTTTATATCGGTTATTAAAAGCCCGAATTTTTCATCACTTTATCAAGCTCATACCATTTTTTACCATAACTAAATTTTGCAGCAGCTTCAGGGGCCATTCCCTAAATTAGAACTTGATAAATTCCAAGTCTTTTAACTCTTTTTTTTAAAATAGCCCTTTTTTTATTTTCTTCGGCTATCATACCTGCGTAAATAACTGTGAACCACTGCTCTACTATTATCTGGTGCTTTTTATCATAGGTTGATACAATTTCATCAATCAGGTTCAATACATTTTTATCGATTTTCTCACTTGTATCATTGTAAATTCTGACAAAATCATTGTATACTTTTTTGTCTGGGTAAAATTTAGAAAGTTTTTGAAGATCTGAAAAATACATTGAATCAAAAGGAGCTTTTTTAAATCCTGAAGCTTCCTCAACATAAACACACCAATTATCAAATCTACCTTTATCAAAAACAACCTGCCTTGAATTAAACAGTTTTTTTACAAGCCTTTTCATTTGCAAAACCCTTTTGCTCAACCCAAACATTTTCAATAAAACACCAGGCCCTTAGCTACAAAAGAGCTGAAATAAAACAAGTTGACAAATCTTTATCTTTCTCAGCTTCTAAAAAATCTTCAATTAAAACTTCTATCCTTGAAATATTAAGATTGCCAAAACGTCCATTTACTTCAGCCCTTACTTTGTATTTACCAAATTTCAAATCTATGAATTATTTTAAAAACTTCATTTCAGTTGGAATCTTAGACCTCCTGAAAAAAATTTTAAAGCCATAATAGAATGAAGCTAAATCAACTTTTAATTGCTTTTGAAGATTAGATTTCAAACTTGAATCCCCATTAAATATGGAAAACAAAATAAAGCAAATCTTTTTTTGAGACTAACTCTAATTGTTTTCACCCAAGCTAGAATCGAATCATCGAAAAATTTATCACTGCTCAATAAAATTTACTTATCAAACACAACTCCGTTTTTAAGACCAAATTTTTTTAAAAGAACAGCCATGGGACAAAACTTTGTAAATGATGCCTGAAAAAGATTCACACCTACAAATCCTGTAAAAATAAACCAATAAGGAGAATGAAGCCAGCCAAGAAGAACACTTAAAAAAACAAATAACCCTGCAATTGCCATTACCCCTCTTTCAACGTTCATTAAAGCCTCCTTAAAACTTGTGTTTTAAATTTAATTCTAATCAATCTTAACTTTTGGCCAATCGCTAAGTATAAAAAAATTTTAATCCCCTAGTATTCGTCCTCAATAATTAGATTGATTTTGTCGGATAACTTATCAAGATCTCTGCGTATTTTTTCATCTATTGTATGATTGAACTCTGCGGCAATAAATCCTGCAAGCTCGTCAAGTTCATCATAACTATAATCAACTTTAAAGTATTTGCCTTTTACTTCTGCTTCTTTTAAACGAAAGACTAAGTAATCAGGAGCAAAAGTGTTTTCAAGTATAAGATTTTTTTCTTTTTCTGTAAGAATAACTCTTATAGGTTTCATTTTTTTATTCTCGACCTTTTAATTAAGTTAATAAATTTAGATAATAAAAACTAAACTATTTTGCAGATTTAATAATATTTTACAAACATTTAATTCTTAAAAAAACAAACTTAATAAATTTCAGCCAATAGTCTTCCAATTAATTTTCAGCTGATTTGACTGTTTTTTAACAAATCAAGAGTCAAGTGGATTAAACCCAAGCTCCCTTAAAAGTTCAAGGTCATTTTCCATTTCTTCACCTGCGGTTGTAAGATAATCGCCTGTCATTAAATTGGAGGCTCCGGCATGGAAAACAAAAGGGAAAAGTGATTTAAGATTCTCTTTTCTCCCTCCGCAAATTATTATTTCCTTGTCAGGAAGCACTAATCTGAGCAAAGCAACTATTAAAAGGCTTTTAAAAGGTGTTAGGTGATTAAAGCCAAACACTTTGGTTCCTTTAGTCGGAGCAAGAAAATTTACAGGCACTGAATCTGGATCAAGTTCTTTAAGGCTAAGTGCAAATTCTACTATTTGCTCATCAGTTTCTCCAAGACCTAAAAGTCCTCCACAACAAACTTTTAAACCTGCTTTTTTCGCATTTTTTACAGTTTCAACTCTTTTACTAAAACTATGGGTAGTACAAACATTAGTGAAAAAAGATTCAGAGGTTTCAAGATTGTGATGATATCTTTCAAGTCCGCTTTTTTTAAGCTCCTTCAAAGTCTGGTAATCTGCAATTCCAAAAGAAGCACAAAGAGTTGGATTTTTGCCTTTTTGAATTAAAAGAGCTTTTTTAAACTCATCAACATCTTTTTTTAAAGGCCTTTTTCCGCTTGTTACAATTCCAAACCTGCTTATCTGAGTTAATGACAGGTTTTGTGACGCATTGATAATTTCTTCAGAACTTTTAAAATTATATTTTTCAATCTTGGCAGATGAAATACTCGACTGGGTGCAAAAAATACAATCTTCACTGCAATTTCCTGACTTTGCATTCATGATTTTGCAAAGCCCTATTTTATCTTTAAAAAAATAATGTCTCACTTTATCAGTTATATAGATTAGTTTAGTAAAATCTTTTTTTTTTATTCTTAATATAGTTAGCAGCTCTTTTGGCTTAAAATGTTTTTTATCAATAATTTTTTGTATAAGCTCTTCAGGCTTTGTTTTGAGCATTAAATTTACTCCTTCAAATATTTTCCAAAATTTCTTATTACATTTTTTGCCTCTTCAATGGAAGTTACACTAAACATTTTAAAATTTACATTATCGTTGCAATGCTCCATAATCACTTCTAGATCTTTAGAATCTTCAACTACCCTTATAAGATATTTAATATCCATTCCTGAAAAAATGTAGTGAACTTTTCTAAGATAAAACCCAAGCCTCTTACTCATGAATTCAATGTTTAATTTTCTTAAATCACTTATAACAGAAAACCCAGGTTCAAGATTTTCTGTCATATTTATAATCACATTAGAACATATTTTGGCTCCGCTCTTATCAGGAGTACCATAAAACTGAAATAAAATTGTATTGGTTTCTTCATTAACCTTTACAATCCAGCTGAATTTGTCCTTTTTCCCTTTCTGGACAAGGGGAGGCTGATGCTTTATTTTTTTCTTAAGTTTTTCAATCATATTGTTTTTAAGCTCCAGCTCTTCTTCAAGCCGGATCACTTCCTTAACAAGAAAAGGCGTAGCTTTAATTGCAATCCTAATGTCTTTTATATCAGCTTCCGCCTTGTGTCTGAATTTGCTTTTAAGAAATTCAATATCCAATTTTATACTCCAAGATTGACCTTATGCTCGTCATTTTAAAATTTTCAAACCTTCTACTTCTGAAACTTATCAAATTTTGGCTATTAGAAAAACTTATATTAGCTTTGTTTATTGTTAATCTATTTTTAAAAAATTATCCTCAAAAATATTTTAAATTTATCTTTATCATGGTTAATTTCAATTAAAATCTTTTACCAATTAAACAAAAAAGCCAAAAAAAATTTAATTAGAAAACTTTTAAATTAAGTAATAACAAATTATCAGTTCCTATATTATAACAAATACACTCTTGGAAGGATAAGCCTTGTTGCCTGGGTAAAAAAACTTAAAACTGTTATTGATTGCTCAGCAAAAAAAATTTGACCCTATTCTATAAGCGGAGGAAAAATGGTTTTTTAAGATTTTCCAGCTTGACCTTGAAAAAACTACCCATACGGGACTTGCAGATATAAAAGAATAAAACAAAATTTGACTTTATTTTATGGACTTTAAATAAGAAAAGCCTGTAATTAAAATTACAGGCTTTTACAGCTCAAATATATAAAAATTTCAATCTTATTTTAATTCAAGCTTAAATTATTCTGCTTTATTTTCATCTAGGGGTTCACACATAGAAATAACGCACATTGGAGCACCATCGCTTTTGCGATTTCCAAGTCTTACTATACGTGTATATCCACCATTTCTTGAGCCGAATCTTTCATCTGCTTCTTCAAAAACTTTATGAGCAACTTCTTTTTCCCTTATAACCGCAAGAGCCTGCCTTCTGGCATGAAGATCTCCTCTTTTTGCAAGAGTTACCATTTTATCAGCCCATTTTCTAAGCTCTTTTGCCTTCACAACTGTTGTCTTGATCTGACCATGCTTCAAAAGCGAGGTAACCATGTTTCTAAACATAGCGTTGCGATGACTTGAAGTTCTGCCCAGTTTAACTCCTGATACTTTGTGTCTCATATCCTGCTCCTATTCTTTGTCTTCCTCATCATCTTCCTCAGGAGGCACAAAACCTTCTAACTTGGTTCCAAGTGATAAACCCATCTCCCCAAGGACTTCCTTAATTTCATTCAATGATTTTCGGCCAAAATTCTTTGTTTTAAGCATTTCACTTTCAGTTTTCTGAACGAGCTGGTAAATTGCCCTTATTTTTGCATTTTTAAGACAATTTGAGCTTCTTACTGAAAGCTCAAGTTCATCAACACTTCTATATAAATTTTCATTGAATTTCGGCTTATCCTCTTCAGTCTTTTCTGGCTCAGGTTCAGGTTCAAGGTGCTCATCAAAAGTAATAAAAGGATTCATCTGTTCTTTTAAAATTTTTGCTGCGTAAGCCAAACAATCTTCAGGCGTTACACATCCGTCAGTTCTGATCTCAATTGTAAGCTTATCATAATCTGTTTTTTGCCCCACACGTGCATTTCCCACATGGTAACTTACTTTTTTTACAGGTGAAAATATAGTATCAACTGCAATAGAATCCTCTAAGATAGGCTCGTCATTATTCTGAGTTGATAAAGTATATCCCTTACCTATTCTGACTTCCATTTTTATATTAAGATTTCCCCCCTGAGAAACCGTAGCAATATATTGGTCAGGGTTAAGAACTTCTATGGAACCGTCCGCTGATACTATCTGAGAAGCATAAACCTTCCCAGGTGTATCTGTTTTAAGCTCAATAATACGCGGTTCAAGATCAAAAGCCTTGAGCCTTACCTCTTTAAGATTCAGAATAATATCTGACACATCTTCTATTACATTTGGCACTGTTGAGTATTCGTGGGTAACGCCCTCAACCCATACCCTGACTATCCCTGCTCCGTAAATTGAAGAAAGAATTATACGTCTCAGGGAATTACCGATAGTTGTAGAATACCCTTTTTCAAGAGGTTCAAAAACAAACTTTCCATAGGTATCAGTTGTTTCTACCTGAACTTTTTCAGGCTTGATCATCTCTCGCCAGTTAATATATACAATTTCATCTAATTGTGAATTTGATGACATTAATTTACTCCCTTACGCCAGGAAGGTTTTTATTGTTAAACATGAAAATCCCTGAACTTTAAAATTAATCGCTACCTGGAGTAAAACTCAACAATAAGATTCTCCTGGATAGGCAGTGCAATGTCTTCCCTTACAGGCATATTCTTCACAAAACCTTTAAAATTATCTTTTTCAAGCTCAAGCCACTGAGCAATTCCACGTCTTTCTACAGCAGCAAGAGAGTCATTTATACTCTGATTGTTCCTGCTCTTTTCAACAAGTTCAACAACATCGCCGGACTTTACCAATATTGAAGGTATATTAACTTTTTTACCATTAACTTTAAAATGATTATGCCTTACAAGCTGTCTTGCCTGGTTTCTTGAAGGTGCAAATCCAAGGCGATAAATCACATTGTCAAGCCTGCGTTCAAGTGAAGCCAGAAAATTTTCTCCTGTTACACCCTGGAGTCTTGATGACTTCTGGAAAGTCAGCTTAAACTGCTTTTCAGAAAGCCCGTAAAGCCTTCTTACTTTTTGTTTTTCTCTAAGCTGAATTCCATATTCAGTAAGCTTTGTTCTTCTCTGTCCATGCTGACCAGGAGCATAAGAACGTCTTTCAAATGCACATTTATCTGTAAAGCACCTATCGCCTTTTAGAAATAATTTTATATTTTCACGTCTGCAATGTCTGCACACCGCTCCCCTGTATCGAGACAAGGCCTCCTCCTTAATTAAAAAATTACTTTTCTATATCAAAATATAATTAAACTCTTCTGCGTTTGGGCGGACGGCATCCGTTATGCGGAACAGGCGTGACATCCTTAATAGATGTAACGTTAAGACCTGTTGACTGAAGAGCTCTTATTGCAGACTCTCTTCCTGCCCCTGGACCCTTAACATATACTTCAACAGTTTTCATTCCATTTTCTACTGCTTTTTTTGCTGCATCCTCAGCTGCCATCTGAGCAGCAAAAGGTGTGCTTTTCCTGGAACCTTTAAAACTCATAGCACCTGAAGTCGACCAGCAGATTACATTACCGGAAGTATCTGTTATACTTACAATTGAGTTATTAAATGTTGAAAGTATATGGGCAACTCCAGTAGATATATTCTTTCTGACCTTTTTTTTCTTCTTGACTTTTACTTTTGCCATTTTAAAAAATACTCCAAAATTTTATTTTTTCTTTGTAACAGCTATTCGTCTAGGACCTTTTCTTGTCCTGGCATTGGTTTTTGTCCTTTGCCCGTTCACAGGAAGACCTCTTCTATGTCTAAGCCCCCTGTAAGACCCTAAATCCATTAGGCGTTTAATGTTCATGGCTCTTTCACTTCTCAGCTCGCCTTC
The DNA here is from genome assembly GCA_034006035.1 of Desulforegulaceae bacterium. Classification (NCBI taxonomy): domain Bacteria; kingdom Pseudomonadati; phylum Thermodesulfobacteriota; class Desulfobacteria; order Desulfobacterales; family Desulforegulaceae; species Desulforegulaceae bacterium. The sequence continues at coordinate 177,455 of JAVETN010000001.1, read as the reverse complement.
AACTTTATATTCGCCGTCAATTTTGCGTCTGATTTTATTGACTTCATCGTCAGTGAGATCCATTATTTTCACTGAGTTGTCAATATCCAAACTCTTCAATATATTAGAAGCTGTTGTTTTACCAACACCGTAAATATATGTCAGAGCTATATCCGCTCTTTTATTTTTGGGTAAATCTACACCTGCTATCCTAGCCAAAATACCCCCCTTTAACCCTGCCTCTGTTTATGACGCTTGTTTGTACAAATAACCCTAACCACACCTTTTCTCTTTATGATGCGACAATTTCTGCACATCTTTTTTACTGAAGGTCTGACTTTCATAATTAACCTCTGTTAGATTCTATTTTTTAGCTCTGTATACTATTCTTCCCCTTGTCAAATCGTATGGAGAAAGTTCAACAGTAACCTGGTCTCCAGGTAAAATTTTTATAAAATGCATTCGCATTTTTCCCGAAATATGCGCAAGTATTTCATGTCCATTTTCTAGTTCAACATGAAACATTGCATTAGGCAGGGTTTCTGTTACCGTGCCTTCAACCTTAATGGCTTCTTCCTTTGCCATTTCTACTCCTTTCAATTTACAGAACAGGAAAAAAGCAAACTTTGTAAAATAACACCTACCTTATACTAAGTCCAGCTTTTTTCTTTTTGTTACCTGAATTATCATTTGTTAAAAATCCCTGATAATTCCTGTTAATTAGATGAGATTCAACCTGACCAACAAAATCTATTGCAACACCAACAACAATCAAAAGAGCTGTACCGCCAAAATAAAACGGTACATTGTATTTTGCAATTAATAAAGTCGGAAGAATACAGACAGCAGAAATATAAATTGAGCCAATCAAAGTCAATCGTGTAATTACCTTATCAATGTACTCAGTTGTCTTTTTTCCAGGTCTTATTCCAGGAACATAACCTCCGCCTTTTTTAAGATTTTCTGCAAGATCTTCGGGATTAAACTGAATGGCCGTATAAAAGAAACAAAAAAATACAATAAAAGCTACATAAATTAAATTGTAAGTAATTGTTTGAGGGGACATTACCCTAGAAAAAGCTTCCATTGCCGGTATATCAATTATATTTGCAAGAGTTGCCGGAAACATCATTATTGAAGATGCAAAAATCGGTGGAATTACTCCTGCACTGTTAATCTTTAATGGAAGATGTGAATTTTGACCACCGAACATTTTTCTTCCAACTACCCTTTTTGCATAATGCACAGGTATTCTTCTTTGAGCCTGCTCCATAAAATTAATAAAGGCTATAACTCCAACCATTAAAACAAGGAGAAGAATAAGTCCGAAAACACCCATCTCATCTTGGGAAACAAGCCTGAATGTATTTGTTATTGCCACAGGCATTCTAGCAACTATACCTGCAAAAATAATCAGGGAAATTCCATTGCCTATTCCCCTTTCTGTAATCTGCTCACCTAACCACATTATAAAAACAGTACCTGCGGTAAGGGTAATCATTGTCATAATTCTAAAACTCCATCCCGGCTCGATAACTATAGGAGCTCCTCCGGGTGAAGTCATATTTTCAAGCCCTATACTGATTCCGATACCCTGGATAAGACTTATTCCCACAGTAGCATATCTTGTATATTGAGTAAGCCTGCGCCTTCCCTGCTCACCTTCTTTTTTCAACTGCTGTAAATGGGGAATGGAAACCTGGAGCAATTCAAAAATAATTGCAGCACTGATATAAGGCATAATACCAAGGGCAAACACTGAAAGCTGACTTAACGCACCCCCGGCGAACATGTCAAACATTGAAAACAATGTGCCTTTAGCCGATGCAAACAAAGATACAAGAGCCTGTCTGTCAATTCCGGGAGTCGGAACATGAACACCTACTCTATAAACTATTAAAAGAAGTGCTGTTACAAGTAGTCTTTTCTTCAGTTCAGCCTGTTTGAATATGTTCTGATATCCGCTGCCAGTTATCATTTTATATTTACCTCAACTCGGCCGCCTGCCGCTTCAATTTTTTCTATCGCAGATTTACTTGCACTTGTAACTTTAATGTTAAGAGGAATATTAATTTCTCCTCCCCCGAGAACCTTAACACCATCGCCAATTCTGCTTACTTTTCTTGAAGCCAAAAGAATTTTTTCATCTATTTCTGAATTAGCGTCAAAAGATGCTAATGCCTCAAGATTTATAACACTATAATCTTTTTTAAAAATATTTGTAAAACCTCTTTTAGGAAGTCTTCTATGAAGGGGCATCTGCCCGCCTTCAAAGCCTCTTTTAACTTTTCCGCCAGAGCGTGATTTAAGTCCCTTTGTTCCGCGACCAGCTGTTGTTCCGTTGCCTGAGCCAGGTCCGCGACCTTTTCTTTTTCTCTTTTTCCGGCTGTTTTCAGCCGGTGAAAGCTCATGAAGTCTCATAAACTAAATCTCCTCAACCTTCACCAAATGCTCAACTTTACGGATCATTCCTCTAACTGATGGAATATCCTGCATTTCGACCTGTTTGCCAATTTTAGTCAGCCCCATTGCCCTGAGTGTCTTTTTATGTTTTTCAGGCCGGCTGATCATACTTTTAATCATGGTTATTTTAAGTTTTTCTGCCATTTTAAACCTTTTTAAACCTTTCAAATCCCGATAAAATGATTTCAAGCAGGCGTTGCCTTAGAAAAGATCGCTTACTTCAATCCCTCTTCTTTGAGCAACCTGCTCGGGACTTTCAATATTGACAAGACCATTTATAGTTGCCCTGACTACGTTGTTTGGATTATTAGTCCCAAGACACTTGGTCAAAATATCTGTTACTCCCGCAGCCTCAAGAACAGAACGAACAGCACCACCAGCAATAACACCTGTTCCAGGCGCTGCCGGCTTGAGCAATACATCCCCTGCTCCAAATTTTCCATGGGTAGTATATGGGATAGTTCCATTTCTTAAATAAACTGTAGTCATGTTTCTTTTTGCCTGTTCAACCGCTTTTCTTATCGCTTCAGGCACTTCCCCTGCCTTGCCGCTACCATATCCAACTCTACCTTGACCATCTCCGACTACAACCAAGGCTCCAAAGCTGAATTTACGACCGCCCTTAACAACCTTGGCGACTCTTTTTATGTGAACAACTTTATCTATAAGTTGTTTATCATCTGTCTCTCTTTTAAACAAAACAGCCTCCTAAGCTAATTAAAAATTCAGACCGGCTTCTCTGGCACCCTCAGATAAAGCTTTAACCCTTCCATGATAAAGATAGCCATTTCTGTCAAAAACAACCTTTTGAACACCTTTATCTTTTGCTCTTTCAGCTACAAGCTTTCCAATTTGAACAGCTGCCTCAGTTTTGTTTTTAAATTCCCCAGCCCTGAGTTCTTTTTCTAGAGTGGATGCAGAAGCAAGAGTCTGTCCCTTTGAATCATCAACTATCTGAGCAGAAATGTGCCTTGAACTTCTGAATACCGAAAGCCTTGGACATTCAGCACTGCCAGAAAACTTCTTTCTGATTCTTATCTTCCTTTTACGTCTGGAAACGACTTTAGGTTCTTTTTTAAAACCCATTTTAACACCTCTTATTAATTAAGCTTTGGCTGCTTTACCGGCTTTTCTGATAATATGCTCATCAGCATATTTAACACCTTTGCCTTTGTAAGGCTCAGGCGGTCTTTTTTCTCTTATTTCAGCCGCTACATGGCCAACCTTTTGTTTGTCTATACCTGAAACGGTAATTTTATTACCCTCAACTGCTACTTCAATACCCTGGGGCACTTTGTAAACCACAGGGTTAGAATAACCAAGGCTCAATACAAGTTCACTTCCCTTTAATTCGGCTCTATAACCCACACCGTTAACCTCAAGGACTTTTTTAAACCCCTCGCTTACGCCAGTAACCATGTTAGCCACCAACGATCTTATCATCCCTTGAAAGGCTCTTACTTCCTTTGCCTGGGACTTTGCTTTCACATTGATAACTCCATCGGATACTTCAAGCTCAACGTCAGGATGAACTTCCTGCTCAAGTTTACCCTTGGCTCCTTCTATAAAAATAATATTGTCTTTATACTCTGCCTTAACACTTCCAGAGAATTTAACAGGCTTGTTTCCTATACGTGACATCTCATCTCCTATTCTTACCAAACATTACAGAGTATTTCTCCGCCTACATTTTGATTTCTTGCTTCCTTATCAATCAAAAGGCCTTTTGATGTAGACAAAATTGATATTCCAAGTCCATTTCTCACCCTTGGAATTTCTGATGCATTCGAGTAAACCCTTCTGCTTGGCCTACTAACTCTTTCGATACCGAAAATTACGTGTTTTCTGCCTTCCATAAATTTAAGGTAAACACGCAATATTCCCTGCTTGTCGTCTTCAACAACTTTATAATCGCGAATATAACCCTGGTCTTTTAGAATAGACACCATTTCAGTCTTAAGTTTTGAATTAGGGATATCAACGCTTTCCAGCTTTGCATTTCCTGCGTTTCTTATTCTTGTTAGCAAATCTGCAATCGAATCTGTGATTGCACTCATAATTATTTCTCCGTACTTTTAATTTTATATTACCAACTTGACTTAGTAACACCCGGCAACTTGCCGTTTGCTGCAAGATCTCTAAAACAAATTCTGCACACTCCAAAATATCTTATAAAAGCTCTCGAACGACCACATAGAGGACATCTGTTATATGCACGAACATTATATTTTGGCTTTTTATTTGCCTTTTCTATTAAAGCTTTTCTTGCCAAAACCTCTCCTCCTTAATTAATTTCTGAACGGCATACCGAGCTGTTTTAAAAGTTCTTTAGCTTCATTGTCGGTTTTAGCCGTAGTTACTATAGAGATATTAAGACCTTTTATCTTATCTATCTTATCATATACTATTTCAGGAAAAATAATTTGCTCCCTGATGCCTAATGTATAGTTCCCTGCACCGTCAAAGGACCTGCCCGAAACACCTTTAAAATCTTTTACACGAGGCAGAGCAATATTAACCAGACGGGTAAGAAAATCATACATTCTTTCTTTTCTTAAAGTCACCATGCATCCTATAGGCATTCCCTGTCTCAACTTAAAAGCCGCGATAGACTTTTTAGCTTTTGTAACAACCGGTTTTTGGCCGGATATTAATGTAAGCTCTTCTACGGCTGAATCAATTAACTTATTATTGGAAACTGCTTCACCCACACCCATGTTAAGGACAACTTTTTCAACTTTTGGTACTTCCATTAAGTTCTTGTAACCAAAAACCTCAATAAGCTGTGGAACAACTTCCGATTTGTAAAAACTTCTCATATCCACCATTAAAATCCTCCGGGATGCCCCTTTTCCTTATCCTAACTCATTACTTCCTTACATTTGCTGCAGATGCGAACTTTCTTACCGTCTTCTAAAACTTTAAAACCTATACGTGACGGCTTCATGCACTGAGAACAAAGGATCATAACATTTGAGGAATGGATCAGAGCTTCTTTTTCGATGATCCCGCCTTGTCTGTTTTGCATATTTGGTTTGACGTGGCGTTTCACCTTATTAATATTCTCCACTATTACCCGGTTTTCCTTACGGTCAACCTTTAATATTTTCCCAATTTTGCCCTTATCCTTACCGGCAACTACTTTTACCTTATCATCTTTTTTAAGACCTGTTTTAACTTGCATGGGATCTTCCTTTTTCCTCTTAAAGCACTTCAGGTGCAAGCGAAATTATTTTCATAAATCGTTTGGCCCTGAGTTCTCTTGCTATAGGACCAAAAATCCTTGTCCCCATCGGCTCTTTGTTGGGGTTAATTAAAACAGCAGCATTATCGTCAAAACGAACACTTGAACCGTCGGGACGCTGAAGCTGTTTTTTAGTTCTTACAACAACCGCTTCGACAACATCACCTTTCTTAAGTTTGCTGCCCGGTATTGCAACCTTTACCGTAACTTTAATTATATCGCCTACTCTGGCGTATCTTTTCCTGGAACCGCCTAAAACTTTAATGCACAACACTTCTTTAGCACCTGAGTTATCTGCGACTACCAGTCGTGTTTCTTGCTGAATCATTTTAAATACCTTTTATGATTGACAAAAATTAAACAGCTTTTTCCATAATTCTGCTTACACGCCATCTTTTATTTTTACTTAAAGGGCGTGACTCGAGAATTAGAACACGGTCTCCGACCTGACATTCATTATTCTCGTCATGTGCCATATACTTTTTATGGCGTCTAATATACTTTTTATATAATGGATGCCTTACAACTCTTTGAACTTTTACAGTTACCGACTTATCCATTTTATCAGAGACGACATAACCTGATAATTGTCTTTTCATTCCTCTTTCACTCATGTTTTTTCACTCTACTTATTTTTTAGTTCATTGAGCACAGTAAATACTCTTGCAATGTTTTTCTTAACCTTTGGGATTGCAGCCGTATTTTCTAAACGTCCTGTACGATGCTGAAATCTTAGATTAAAAAATTCCTGCTTGAGTTCCTTTGCCTGCTTAACGAGTTCTTCAACACTTTTTTCTCTTAATTCCGCAGCTTTAATCATTACCAATCGCCTCTTTCTACAAACTTGGTTTTAAGAGAAAGCTTATTAGATGCAAGTCTGAATGCTTCCATAGCCTGCTCTTTATCTACTCCTTCAAGCTCATACATGATTCTGCCGGGTTTAATTCTTGCTACCCAGGCTTCGGTAGGACCTTTACCCTTACCCATCCTGACCTCTGCAGGCTTTTTTGTTATGGGAATATCAGGGAAAATCCTGATCCACATCTTTCCGCCTCTTTTTATATAACGGTTTATTGCAATCCTGGCAGCTTCAATCTGCCTGGCTGAAATATAACCGGGTTCAGCAGCCTGAAGTCCGAACTCACCAAAATTCAGGGAAGAACCTCTGGTGGACTGCCCAGTTGTACGACCTCTGTGCTGCTTTCTGAATTTAAATCTCTTTGGACTAAGCATGGTTAAAAATAACTCCTATTTTTCCACTTCAACTAGGTTTTTATCCTTTTTAAGAACTTCACCCTTGAAAAGGAATACTTTGATTCCGATTGCACCATAGGTTGTCTGAGCCCTGGTAACACCGTAATCAATATCTGCTCTTAGAGTGTGAAGAGGAACCCTTCCTTCCTTGTACCACTCAGTTCTTGCCATTTCAGCACCACCCAGTCGACCTGAACAGATTATCTTAACTCCACCTGCACCAAGTCTCATGGCACTGGTAACACTTCTTTTCATAGCTCTTCTAAAGGCCACTCTTTTTTCCAGCTGAGATGCTACATTCTCTGAAATAAGCTGTGCATCAAGCTCTGGCTTTCTTATCTCCTGAATATCAATCACAATCTCTTGCTTGGATATAAGCTTAGTAACTTCTTTCTTAATAAGTGCTATTTCAGAACCTTTCTTCCCTATAACAATACCGGGGCGGGAAGTAAAAATTCTTATCTTGATCCTTTTTGAAGATCTTTCAATTTCAATCTTTGAGATCCCCGCATGGAACAACCTTTTTTTAAGATATTTCCTAACCTTAAAATCTTCCTGAAGTCGCTGTCCATACTCTTTTTTAGTAGCAAACCACCTGGAGTCCCATGTTTGGGTAATTCCAAGTCGTAGGCTTATCGGATTAACTTTCTGACCCAAAACTCCTCCTCCTTATACAGCCTTTTCTGCCAAAACGACAGTTATGTGACTGGTTTTTTTCAGAATCCTGGTTGCACGACCTCTAGCTCTTGGACGGAACCTTTTGAGAGCGGGGCCCTGATCAACGTAAATATTCTTAATATAGAGCTCATCTATATCCAATCCTTTCTGCTCTGCATTTGCAGCAGCAGAACGAACCAGCTTCTCCAATATCCCCGCAGCTTTCTGCGGCATAAAACTTAAACTATTCAAACCGAAATCAATAGGCTTTCCCTTAACTCGGCCTAAAACAAGACGCACCTTTTGAGGTGAAATTCTTTTATATCTTGCGATTGCTTTAACTTCCATTTTCGCCACCCTTTTTCCTATTACTTAGCCTTTGACTTCCTATCTGCCGCATGACCATAATATGTCCGGGTAGGCGAAAATTCGCCTAACTTATGGCCAACCATGTTTTCAGTAATAAAAACTGGGATGAACTTTTTGCCATTATGAACAGCAAGGGTCAATCCAACCATTTCCGGAAGTATGGTAGACCTTCTTGACCAGGTCTTAATAACTTTTTTATTCTGAGTCTCCTGTGCAGTCAGTATTTTTTTAAAAAGACTGTTGTCTACAAAGGGACCTTTCTTCAATGAGCGTGGCATAACTGTCTACCCCTTAATTTCTTGTTCTTCTCTTAACAATATAACGATCACTGGATTTATTATTTCTTGTCCTATATCCCTTGGTCGGCTTACCCCATGGAGTACATGGATGCCTACCACCGGAAGAACGCCCTTCACCACCACCCATAGGATGATCAATAGGGTTCATTGCAACACCCCTTACACTGGGACGATGACCTTTCCATCTGTTTCTTCCAGCTTTACCTATGACGATGTTGGCATGTTCCTTATTTCCAATCTGACCGACTGTCGCCCTGCACTCCTGCAGTATCATTCTAACTTCACCAGAAGGCATTTTTACCAGGGCATATTTATCTTCTTTTGCCAAAAGTTGGGCAAAAACACCCGCACTTCTTACCAACTGACCTCCCTGACCCTGTCTTAATTCTACATTATGCAGATGGGTACCAAGGGGAATGTTTTTTAGTGGAAGAGTATTACCCGGTTTAATATCAACATTATCTCCAGATTCAACAATATCTCCAACTTTTAGATCCTGGGGAGCTATAATATATCTTTTTTCTCCGTCAACATAATGAAGAAGTGCTATTCTGGATGTTCTATTGGGGTCATACTCAATCGATGCAACCTTTGCAGGTACATCTACCTTGTCTCTTTTAAAATCTATTTTTCTATAAAGTCTTTTATGACCGCCGCCTCTGTGCCTCACAGTTGTTCTACCGTAGGAATTTCTTCCTCCGCTTCTGTTAAGGGATGTAACAAGACTTCTTTCAGGCTTTGTTTTGGTAATTTCTTCAAAAGTACTGGATACCTGCCCTCTTCGTCCTGCAGACGTTGGTTTTACTCTTTTTATAGCCATTTATACCCTCTACACGCCTTCAAAAAATTCAATTTTATCCCCGTGTCTCAATTGAACCATAGCTTTCTTCCAATTTCTTCTCTGGCCAACAATGAGACCACGACGCTTTTTTTTGCCTTTTACAATCGCTGTTCTAACGCCTTCGACCTTAACTTTGAAAATGTCTTCCACAGCCTTTTTTATTTCAATTCTGTTGGCACGGGGGTCAACTTCAAATGTAACCTGATTAAGCAATTCGTTTTGAAGATTTGATTTTTCAGTATTTACCGGTCCAAGAATAATGTCATAAGAGGTTTTCATTACAATAGCCTCCCTTCAATTTCCTTAACTGATGACTCAAGCAAAATAAGATCCTTATATTTTAAAACATCATAAACATTAAGACCATCAACATGAAGAATCTTCACTGACGGAATATTTCTTGCTGAAAGGATCACTTTGTCATCCATATCACTAACTATTATAAGTGCACTTTTCACCTTAAGGGCTTCTAGTATTTCTATAAATTTCTTTGTTTTAATGTCTTCAAGCTCTATTGTGTTTAATATTTTCAGATTATTACTCTGACTTTTAGCACTTAAGGCCATTTTCTTAGCGGTTTTTTTAACTTTTTTAGGAACACTGAATTCATAAGACTTAGGCTTTGGTCCAAAAGCCACACCACCACCTCTAAGCAATGGAGACTTTATATCACCTCTTCTTGCCCGGCCTGTTCCTTTCTGCCTGTACAGCTTAGCTGTACTTCCTCTTACTTCTGATCTGCCTTTGGCCGAGGCAGTCCCTGCTCTTTTTGCAGCAAGCTGCATACGAACGACTGTATTAAGAATATCGCCTCTTACTTCGAGATCAAAAATCTCATCTGAAAGAGTGACATCAGATACTTTTTCGCCCTTTTGGTTTAAAACTTCAAAAGCTGCCATTTTTTCCTCATTTCATCATTTACAATACGGCCTACAGCTTAATATTGCGCCTTTTTAATTTCCAAGTACCCATTTGTACAGCCCGGAACCGAACCCTTCAAAAAGACAATGTTTTCTTCAGGAAGAATATCTACTATCTGTATTTTTTGGACAGAAACTCTCTTGTTACCGTGCTGACCTGGCATTTTCTTACCCTTGACTACTCTTCCTGGAGTAGCACTGGTACCAGCAGAACCTGGCTTTCTAACGTTTCTTGAGCCATGAGTAACAGGACCTCTTGAAAAACCATGCCTCTTTACTGTGCCTCCAAAACCACGTCCCTTAGATATGCCAGATACAGATACTTTTTCGCCAACTTCAAAAATATCAAGGCGAACTTCCTGACCAGCTTCATATTCTCCAGGATTTTCCACTGGAAATTCATTAATCTTATAAAAACATTTCCCGCCACTTTTTTCAAAGTGACCTTTCAAAGGCTTGGTCACATTCTTAGTTTTTTCATTAAAACCAAGCTGTAGTGCATTGTAATTGTCCGTCTCATTTGTCTTAACCTGAGTGACCACACAAGGGCCGGCTTGTACAACTGTAACAGGCACCTGAACTCCCTCGGGGGTATAAATACTTATCATCCCAAGCTTTTTACCTATCAATCCTTTACACATACCTAAAATCCCCGAACTAAAGTTTAATTTCCACATCTACGCCAGGAGACAAATCAAGCTTCATAAGAGCATCTACTGTCTGCTGTGTTGGCTCCAGAATATCCAAAAGCCTCTTGTGGGTTCTGATTTCAAACTGCTCCCTTGACTTCTTATTTACGTGGGGAGATCTTAAAACACAAAACTTATTAATTTTTGTTGGCAACGGAATCGGTCCGACAACCTGGGCCCCTGTTTTTCTGGCCGTGTCTACAATATCCAGTGCCGACTGATCCAACAGTTTGTGATCATAAGCCCGCAATCTTATTCTAATCTTGGTTTCCATAATTTAATCTCTCGCTTTTCCGATTAGCTTACCGGCATTAACAAATCTCATTATCCTACCAACGATAATGTGCAAAAGCCTTATTAGCTTCAGCCATCTTGTGGGTATCTTCTTTTTTCTTTACAGACGCACCTCTATTATTGGCTGCATCTAAAAACTCAGCTGCCAGTTTTTTTGGCATACTTTTTTCAGATCTTGATCTCGAATATTTAATAAGCCAATTAATGGCAAGGGCTGTCTGTCTGACAGACCTTATCTCAGAAGGAACCTGATAGGTTGAACCACCGACCCTACGTGCTTTAACTTCAACCATGGGCCTTACATTGTCCATTGCCTTCTTAAAAACCTCAACTGCTGGTTCTCCTGATTTTTCTCCAACAAGATCCAACGCCGAATAAACTACTTTTTCTGCAACACTTTTTTTCCCGTCATACATAATCTTGTTAATAAACCGGGAAATTAGCTCATTGCCATATTTTGAATCTGGTTTAATTTTGCGTTTAGGAATTTCTCTTCTTCTCGGCATTCTAAATCTCTTTTCCTTAATAATTTAACCTTAAAAATTTATTTAGGTCTTTTTGCACCATACTTGGATCTTCCCTGCTTACGATCCTCGACCCCTAAAGTATCAAGAGCACCTCGGACAATATGATAACGTACACCGGGAAGGTCCTTAATACGACCTCCTCTTACAAGCACAACGGAATGCTCCTGAAGATTGTGTCCTATACCAGGGATATAGGCTGCAACTTCTATTCCTGTTGTTAGCCTTACTCTTGCTACTTTTCTTAGAGCAGAGTTGGGCTTTTTCGGGGTAGATGTAAAAACACGGGTACAAACTCCTCTTTTCTGAGGCCCGCCTTTCAAAGCCGGAGAGCTATTTTTATTAGCTGAACGACTCCTACCCTTTCTGACTAATTGGTTAATAGTTGGCATTTAGCACTATCCTCCTTTAAAAATCATGACAAAATCATTTATATATAAATTAACAGCTCTAAGGGGTCAAGTTTTATTTGTATTATTAAACAAATCTAAAAACAAACCGCCCCTTAAAAACGTGTTTACATACTATATTTAAAACTTATTGGAAAGATGATTTAATTTTCAACAAGTTTATACAGCTTTAACGTTAATACCCCAGTATTCTTTCCTTCCGGTACCCGCAGGAATAAGTCTACCCATGATTACGTTTTCCTTCAGCCCTTTCAAAGAGTCAACTTTTCCTGCAATGCTTGCTTCAGTAAGAACTCTTGTGGTTTCCTGAAATGATGCCGCAGAAATAAAACTTTCTGTGGAAAGCGATGCTTTGGTTATTCCAAGAATAAGGGGGTCGCCCTGGGCAGGCATTTCACCTCTTGCAACAGCCATTGAGTTAGCTTTTTCAAAAGCCTTTCTTTCAACCTGCTCATCTAAAATAAAGTCTGTATCACCAGGATCAACTACTTTTATCATTCTCATCATCTGACGCACAATTACTTCTATGTGTTTGTCGTTAATTTTAACACCCTGGAGTCTATAGACTTCCTGAACTTCATTTAACAAATATTTTGCAAGTTCTATTTCACCCTTGATGTTTAATATATCCTGGGGATTTACATCTCCTCCGCAAAGAGGCTCTCCTGCTCTTATATAATCACCCTCATAAACATTAAGCTGCTTGCTTCTTGTAACAAGATATTCTTTTTTATCACCCACATCTACAGGAGTTACTATAATTTTATGCTTACCCTTGGTTCCCCTTGAAATTGTAACATATCCGTCAATTTCTGACAGAACTGCAACATCCTTTGGCTTTCTGATTTCAAAAAGTTCAGCAACCCTTGGAAGACCGCCAGTGATGTCCTTTGTTTTTGTCGTTGCCCTTGGAAGCTTTGCAATAACATCCCCTGAACGGACTTCATCGTTTTCTTCTGTCAATAAAACCGCACCGACCGGTAAAGCATATCTTGCATAATCATTTCCATCGGGAAGCCTTACTCCTTTTCCGCTGGAATCTTTCAAGGTTATCCTTGGGCGAAATTCGGTTGTTTTATGCTCAGAAATAGTTCGGCTTGCCTTACCTGTAACAGGGTCAATCTGCTCTGTAACTGTTTTACCGGGGATAATATCTTCATACTTTATTGTACCGGAAACCTCAGTAATAATTGGAGTGGTAAAAGGATCCCAGACAGCCATTACATCACCAGGCATAACTTTCTGCCCGTCTTTTATCAAAAGAAGAGCTCCGTAAATTACCCTGCATCTTTCAAGCTCTCGTCCGCTCTCTCCCATGATGGCGAACTCACCACCCCTTCTGTTCATTACCACATATTCGTTTTCAGCATTTTCTACAACACTGATACCTTCGAATTTAATCACACCTTCAGTTTTCGCTTTAATATCAGCCTGTTCTATTCTTTGGCTTGCTGTACCACCTATATGGAAGGTTCTCATTGTAAGCTGGGTTCCAGGTTCACCAATTGACTGAGCAGCCAGAATACCAACAGCTTCACCCACTTCAATCGTTTTTCCAAGTGCAAGATCCCTTCCGTAACACGAAGCACAAACTCCGTCATCTGCCTGGCATGTAAGTACAGAGCGAATTTTTATTTTCTTAACTCCTGCTTTATCAATTTCTTTAACATCAAGCTCATTTAGCTCAATACCAGCAGGTACAATAACTTCATCAGTAAAAGGATCCAGAACATCTTCTGAGGTAACTCTTCCAAGAATTCTTTCTCCAAGCTCCTGAATCACTTCACCACCCTCAGTAAGCGGCTCAACTTCAATACCAAGCATTGTCTTACAGTCATCTTCTGTGACCATGCAATCCTGGGCTACATCAGCAAGCCTTCTTGTAAGGTAACCTGAGTTGGCAGTTTTAAGAGCTGTATCTGCAAGACCTTTTCTTGCACCATGGGTGGAAGTAAAATACTGAAGAACTGAAAGGCCTTCCCTAAAGTTTGCTGTAATAGGAGTTTCAATAATTTCACCCGAAGGTTTGGCCATAAGCCCTCTCATTCCTGCAAGCTGCCTCATCTGATCTTTACTGCCTCTTGCTCCGGAATCGGCCATCATGAAAATAGCATTCATCCTTCCTGAATCAGGATCATCAGAATCTGGATCTATTACAGGAGGTTTATCCATATATTTCATCATTGCTTCAGCAATATCATCTGTTGTTTTTGCCCAGATATCTACTACCTTGTTGTACTTTTCACCCTGGGTAATAAGACCTTCTGTATACTGCCTGTTTATTTCGCCTACTTTGTCTTCAGAAGATTTTATAATATCCCATTTACTTTCAGGGATAATCATATCATTAATTGAAATTGAAAGGCCTCCAATTGTGCCCATTTCGTACCCAAGATCTTTAAGTCGGTCGGCCAGAATTACAGTGTTTTTGGTTCCGGTGTATCTATAGGTATAGTCAATTAACTCCCTTATTGTTTTTTTATTCATTTGGGTATTGACTAATTCAAAAGGAACTCCGTCTTCCCGATCTTTTACTTCAAAAAGATGATAATTATCACCGTCAAAATAAGGTCCTGCTATCTGCCCTGCATCTTTTATAAAAATTTCTATGGCTTCCGAACCTTTAAAAGAAAATTGATTTTCAAAATCCTTTAATGAAAATTTTCCTAGAAAGTGGCCTTCCTTTTTTAAGGGGCCTTCTGAAATCTTATCTGCTGATTCAAGAAAAGATATTTCACCATTCTTAATTTTTTCCACAGCCTGCAAAGCTTTATCTTCAGAAGCAGTTTGGATGTGATTAAATGAAAATACGCTATTGTCAGGAATCACTTCCCACAAAAGAATTCTTCCCACAGTTGTATCGTATTTTTCACCATTCCTCATTCTTACTTTTATTGAAGCATGCATTCCAACCTTTCCTGAATCAAAAGCAATTCTTACTTCATCAGGAGATGAAAACAAGGTGCCTTCACCTTTATCACCAGGAATGCTTTGAGTAAGATAATAAAGACCAAGAACAATGTCCTGGGTTGGAACAATTATAGGAGAACCGTTTGCCGGAGACAAAATATTGTTACTGGAAAGCATCAACACCCTTGCTTCAATATGAGACTCTATAGAAAGCGGAAGATGAACTGCCATTTGATCGCCGTCAAAGTCTGCGTTAAATGCTGTACAAACAAGAGGATGCAGCCTTATGGCTTTTCCTTCGATAAGAACCGGCTCAAAAGCCTGAATACCAAGTCTATGAAGAGTTGGAGCTCTGTTAAGCATTACAGGGTATTCATTAACCACCTCTTCAAGGGTATCCCATACTTCCGGAGTTTCCTTTTCAACCATTTTTTTAGCACTCTTAACAGTTGAAACTATGCCTTTTTGCTCAAGGTGGTGGTAAATAAAAGGTTTGAAAAGTTCCAGGGCCATTTTTTTGGGAAGCCCGCATTGATGAAGTCTGAGCTGAGGTCCCACAACAATAACTGTACGCCCTGAATAATCAACACGCTTTCCAAGAAGGTTTTGACGAAACCGACCCTGCTTTCCTTTTAAGGTATCCGAAAGAGACTTTAAAGGTCTTTTATTTGAACCGGTTACCACCCTTCCGTGTCTTCCATTGTCAAAAAGAACATCAACAGCTTCCTGAAGCATTCTTTTTTCATTTCTAACTATAATATCAGGAGCATTAAGCTCCACAAGACGCTTAAGCCTGTTGTTTCTGTTAATCACTCTTCTGTAGAGATCATTTAAATCTGAGGTTGCAAAACGTCCGCCTTCAAGAGGAACAAGAGGTCTTAAATCAGGAGGAAGAACAGGAACAACATCCATTATCATCCAGGCTGGATTCACTCCTGAGCTTCTGAAAGCATCAACAATCTTCATTCTTTTTGCAATCTTTTGTTTTTTTGCAACTGATTTGGTCAGCTTAACCTCTTCTTTTAAATCAGAATAAATTTCTTCAAGATTGATTTCTTCAAGCAATTTCTTTACTGATTCTGCACCAATTCCAGCCTCAAAAGAATTGTCTCCATAAAGATCAAGGGCTTCCTGATATTTTTCATCTGAAAGAAGCTGCATCTTTTTCATTCCTGTATCCTTAGGATCCAAGACAACAAAACAGTCAAAATACAATACTTTTTCAAGATTTTTCAAAGTAATATCAAGAAGGTTCCCTATTTTACTGGGTAAACTTTTAAGAAACCATATGTGAGAAACCGAAGTTACCAGCTCAATATGAGCCATTCTGTCTCTTCTTACCTTGGACTGAATCACCTCGACACCACATTTTTCGCAAACAACTCCGCGGTGTTTCATTCTCTTATATTTTCCACAGTTACATTCATAGTCCTTTGTAGGACCAAAAATCTTGGCACAAAAAAGGCCGTCCCTTTCAGGTTTGAATGTTCTGTAGTTTATTGTTTCAGGTTTTGTTATTTCGCCGTTAGACCATTCTCTTATTGTTTCTGGAGATGCAAGTGCAATCTTTACACCTTCATAACGCTTTGGATCAGTGGGTTTGGCAAAAAAATCATATATTGAGTCCACTATTAACCCTCCTTAGTTGTCACTTTCAATCAGGCTCATATCAAGTCCAAGGCTTTGAAGTTCTTTAATCAGAACCTTGAAAGATTCAGGAAGCCCGGGTTCAAGCATATTCTGGCCTTTTACTATTTTTTCATACATTCTTGTTCTACCGGCCATGTCGTCTGACTTGACTGTAAGAAACTCCTGAAGTGCATAGGCAGCTCCATATGCTTCCATTGCCCATACTTCCATCTCTCCAAGTCTTTGCCCCCCGAATTGAGCTTTACCCCCAAGAGGCTGCTGAGTAACAAGTGAATAAGGCCCGATTGACCTTGCATGGAGCTTGTCATCTACCAGATGGTGAAGTTTAAGCATATACATGGTCCCGACAGTTACAGCTCCTTCAAAGGGAAGCCCTGTCCTTCCGTCATACAAGATCTCCTGTCCAAGAGGAGAAGCACCGCCTTCTTTGAGAAGGGAGTTGATTTCCGGCTCCAAGGCACCATCAAAAACCGGAGTCGCAACATGGACACCATTTTTAAACTCCTTGCCGAAATCAAAAATATCTTCCTCGTCAGCTTGGTTGATTTTTTCCAATTCTATTGGGTTATCACTAAAAATTCTTTCAAGTTTTTCCCTTAAAAGATCAGCTCTTTTCATTTCAAGCATTTCTTCAATTTGATAACCAAGGGCCCTTGCCGCACGGCCAAGATGAATTTCCAAAATCTGCCCTACGTTCATTCGGGAAGGAACACCAAGGGGGTTTAAAACCATGTCTACAGGAGTTCCATCTTTGAAAAAAGGAAGATCCTCAATGGGCAAAATCCTTGAAACAACACCTTTGTTCCCATGTCGACCAGCCATTTTGTCACCAACTGATAAGACTCTTTTCATGGCAACATAAACCTTGATCATTTTTATCACACCAGGAGGAAGATCGTCTCCTTTTTCAAAATGACTTACCTGATCATCAAACTCTTTTTTTGCTAAAACAATTTCGTTTTTTGCAAGCTCAATTAAAGAATCAATTCTTTCGGTTGCTTCATCGTCTGAAACAATTATCCCTTCAAGTTCTTCAAGGCTGAATTTATTAATAAAGTCAGAAGAGACTGGCTCACCCTTTTTTATTAAGGTATTTTTATTCTTGACAAGGTTGGCACCTGCCTCAAGGTTTTGGGTAATCTCTATCAGCCTTTCCTTGGCTGCAACCTCGATTACACTTATTTTATCATCCCTGTTTTTCTCAAGAACTGCTATTTCTTTATCTTCAATTTTCCTTGTGCGCTGATCCTTGTCAACTCCTCTTCTTGAAAAAACCTTGGCATCAATAACAACCCCTTCAACCCCAGGAGGAATCTTAAGTGAAGTATCTTTTACATCTCCGGCTTTTTCTCCAAAAATTGCCCTTAAAAGCTTTTCTTCCGGTGAAAGCTGGGTTTCACCTTTTGGAGTTACCTTTCCAACAAGAATATCACCTGAAACAACTGGAGAACCAAGCTTTATAATTCCACTTTCATCAAGATTTTTGAGGGCTTCTTCCCCTACGTTTGGAATGTCCCTTGTAATTTCTTCCTTGCCAAGCTTAGTATCCCTTGCAACAACTTCAAATTCTTCAATATGAACTGAGGTAAATGTCCCGTCTTTTACAAGACTTTCACTTACAAGGATTGAGTCCTCAAAATTATACCCTCCCCATGGCATAAAAGCTATGGTAACATTCTTTCCTAGGCCAAGTTCCCCTCTTTCAGTTGAAGGACCATCAGCAATTATCTGGCCTTTTTTAACTTTTTCATTCTTTTGAACTATAACCTTGTGGTTAAAGCAGGTATTCTGGTTTGTACGATTAAATTTGGACAAACTATAAATAGTACAGCCCGGTACTTTTCCTGTTTCATCAAAATCGTGCTTAACTACAATTCTTGAAGAATCTACATCAACAACCTCCCCATCATGTTCTGCTACAACAGTGACCCCGGAGTCCCTTGCTACAACACCCTCAACACCGGTTCCCACAAGAGGAGCTTCGCTTTTTATAAGCGGTACAGCCTGACGCTGCATATTTGAACCCATAAGAGCACGGTTTGCGTCATCACTTTCAAGAAAAGGGATAAGAGATGCAGATACACTTACTATCTGGTTTGGTGAAATATCCATGAGCTCAACTTCTTCTTTTGGTACCTGCTCAACATCACCGGCTACCCTTGAATTTATTATAGGATCTATGAAATGACCGTCTTCTCCTATTCGTGCGTTAGCCTGAGCTATTGGGATTTCTTTTTCTTCAAAAGCACTCAAATGCTTAATTTCTTTTGTTACTTTTGTATCTTTTACAATTCGAAAAGGAGTTTCAATAAAACCAAAGTCATTTACTTTGGCAAAAGTACAAAGAGAAACAATTAGTCCAATGTTTGGCCCTTCAGGAGTTTCAATGGGACAAATTCTTCCATAATGGGACGGATGAACGTCCCTAACTTCAAAGCCTGCCCTTTCTCTTGTAAGACCGCCTGGTCCTAGAGCTGAAAGCCTTCTTTTGTGAGTAGTTTCAGAAAGCGGGTTTGTCTGATCCATAAATTGTGAAAGCTGACTTGTTCCAAAAAACTCCCTTACAACAGCTGAAACAGGTTTTGAATTTATTAGATCATGGGGCATAAGAGCATCGATTTCCTGCATGCTCATTCTTTCCTTGATTGCCCTCTCCATTCTTACAAGACCGATTCTGTACTGATTTTCAAGAAGTTCACCAACCGCCCTGACCCTTCTATTACCTAAATGATCAATGTCGTCTACCGGCCCCTGGGTATCTCTTAATTCAACAAGAGTCTTTGCAGTAAGAAGAATATCTTCTTTTCTCAAAGTCCTAAGGCCGATGTCTGTGTTTATTCTAAGTCTGTGATTTAGCTTCATTCTTCCGACACCGGAAAGATCATAATATGAACCGCTAAAAAAAAGGTGATCTATAAAATCCTGGGCAACCTCAGGAGTTGGAGGATTTCCAGGACGAAGAATTCTATATATTTCCACAAGAGCTTCATCTCTTGTTTCAACTTTATCAACAGAAATTGTTTTTCTTATGGAATCGGCACTATATGCTGCATCAACATAAAGCAAGTCAAAAGAATCAACCCCGGCTTCCTGAAATTTTTCCAAAAGTTCTTCATCAATTAAATCACCTGCATTTGCAATTACCTCTTCTGTTTTAGGATCTACAACAGATTTGGCCAGTCCTTTTTGAACAATTTCTTCAGTGCCTGTAGGAAGCTCTTTTATTCCACTTTTCGAAAGCTGCCTTAATGCCCGCTTTGTAAAAAGGCGACCTTTCTTAACAGCTACCTCACCAGTTTCCGGATCAATTATGTCAAAACCAGCTCTCTTGCCTTTTAGCTTGGCTTCGTCAAAATCCCTTATATATACACCGTCTCTAAATCTAATTTTTTCATTTTTATAAAAATAAGAAAGCAAATCTTCTGCTGAATAACCAAAAGCTTTGAAAAGAACAGAAATAGGAAATTTTCTTCTCCTGTCTATTCTTATGTTAAGAATATCTTTTGGATCAATTTCCATATCAATCCATGAACCGCGAACAGGGATAACTCTTGCTGTATATATTATCTTTCCGCTTGAATGAGTTTTACCTTTATCATGATCAAAAAACACACCTGAAGATCTGTGAAGCTGGCTTACAACAGCTCTTTCTGTTCCATTGACAATAAAAGTTCCCCTCTTTGTCATCAGCGGAATAGTACCGAAATATATTTCCTGTTCCTTTATATCCCTTATACTTGAAGTATCGTTTTCCTTGTCTACATCGTAAACTACCAGGCGGACACGAATTCTTAAAGAAATTTCGTAAGTCATCCCCCGCTGAAGACATTCCTGCTCACTATGCTTTACTTCTCCAAAATCATAAGAAACAAATTCAAGGGAAGCGGTACCTGTAAAGTCTCTAATAGGAAAAACAGACTTGAAAACAGACTGGATACCTTTTTCTTCTCTTTTTTCTGGGGGAAGATTCATCTGAAGAAAACGTTCGTATGATTCCCTTTGCATTCCAATAAGATCCGGAATATCATACACATTTTCCTTCCTTCCGAATGTTTTTCTAAAACGCTTAATTGATACAGGATTTCCGGACATGGCTACTCCATATGGATTTGGTATTTAATAAAATACAGACTTTTATTAATGGCTGAACAAAACCGTTTTATAAGTTTTTTATATTAAAAATAAGAAATAGAAATAAGAGCCTGATAATGAATAAACATTTCTAACAAACTCGAAAACGGTTGTAACTCAAATACTAAATTTATTCTTGGAAAGGTATTTTGTTATTTACAATTTCCAATAACAAAATACGGAACTGACCTGCAAAAGCCAGTTCCGTCAATAAAATACAATATCTAACAAAGCTATTTAAGCTCGATTTCGGCTCCGACTGCTTCAAGCTCTTCTTTGATTTTCTGAGCGTCTTCTTTAGCAATCCCTTCTTTAACCGGTTTTGGTGCTTCATCAACAAGCGCTTTTGCTTCTTTAAGACCAAGACCTGTGATTTTTCTAACTTCTTTGATAACGTTGATTTTCTTATCACCGGCAGCCTTAAGAATAACGTCAAACTCAGTTTGCTCTTCAACAGCAGCACCAGCATCAGCAACAACGCCCATAGGCATTGCTGCGACTGGAGCTGCAGCAGATACACCAAATTTTTCTTCTAAATCCTTAACTAGCTCAGATAGTTCAAGTACTGTTAAATTTGAAAGATATTCAATTACATCTTCTTTTGTAATTTCAGCCATTTCTATAAACTCCTAAATAATTGATTATATTTTAATTAAATTATTCGTTTTCTTTTTTTTCTTTAATTGCAGTTACAACATTAAGAAAATTCCTTTGAACACCGGTTAAAACAGTAACTAGTCCTGTAGGTACAGCATTCAACACAGACAAGAACTGTGACAAAAGAACTTCTTTTGACGGAAGTTTTGACAAAGTTTTAATCTGCTCAGGATCTAAAAGCTTTCCATCTAAAACCGCAGCTTTAAGCTCAAACTTTTTATTATCTTCTGCAAATTTGATAAGAATTTTTGCTGGGGAAACTGGATCATTTTCCGTAGTGGTGATAGAGTTCGGACCTGTAAAAAAATCTTTGAGTTCAGCTGTTTGAGTACCTTCCGCTGCTCTTCTCAGCAAAGTATTCTTAACAACCTGAATTCTTGAATTAGCTTCTCTAAGCTGTCTTCTAAGAGAATTCAGACCTTCTACATCAACTCCTTTATAATCAGCAAGAATTGATATTTCTGATTTTTTCAGACATTCATGAAGCTCATTAGCAACAATTTCTTTTTGTGATCTTTTCATCTTGTATTCACACCTCCTTTCAATAAAATAACAACAGAGGTGCCAGCCAGGCCAAAACTTGATAACCGCCTCGGTAGGCCGGCAAAGCCGTTATACACATTAAAGTGTACCTACTGTCTTTGACAGTAATTAATTATATTTTTAACAAATCTTTTATTTCTGCAGGATCCAACTTTACACCAGGACCCATTGTCGTAGATAAAGCAATGCTTTTAAAATAAACTCCTTTACTTGAAGAAGGCTTAAGTTTCTGAACAGTATCAAGCAAAGATTTAAGATTTTCCATAAGTTTTTCAGACCCAAAAGATGACTTGCCAACAATCGTATGGACAATTCCAGCTTTTTCTACTCTAAAGTCGATTTTACCGGCTTTAGCTTCACTAACTGCCTTTGCAACATCCATAGTTACAGTTCCACTTTTAGGGTTGGGCATAAGACCTCTTGGACCAAGTACTTTACCCAGCTTACCAACAACTGCCATCATATCAGGAGTTGCAATTGCTGTATCAAATTCTAGCCAGCCGCCCTGAATTTTTTCACCGAAATCTTCAGCTCCTACATAATCGGCACCGGCTTCTTCTGCTTCTTTTGCCTTTTCTCCCTTGGCAAAAACAAGCACTCTAACTTCTTTTCCTGTACCATTTGGAAGAACCACTGACCCTCTTACCATCTGATCAGCGTGTCTTGGATCAACACCAAGTCTCAATGCAACATCAACTGTTTCGTCAAAACCTGCATACCTTGAATCCAAGGCCAGCTTGAGCCCTTCCTCAAATGAATATATTTTTTCAGGATCAACTTTTTTAATTGATTCCAAATATTTTTTTCCGCGCTTAGGCATTTTACCATCCCTCAAATTTTATTTTACAACTTCAACACCCATGCTTCTTGCAGTTCCTGCGATTATCTTCACAGCAGCTTCAAGATCATGTGCATTCAAATCCTTCATTTTAACCTGAGCTATTTCTTCAAGCTGTGAGCGCTTAATTTTACCAACTTTGGTCTTGTTCGGCTCAGAAGAACCTTTTTCAAGCTTAAGGCTTTTTCTTAAAAGAACAGCAGCAGGAGGAGTCTTTGTAATAAATGTAAAAGTTCTATCCTGGTACACAGTAATAACAACAGGTATAATCATCCCGACGTCGTCTTGAGTTCTAGCATTGAATGCCTTGCAAAAATCCATTATATTTACGCCATGCTGGCCAAGTGCAGGGCCAATAGGTGGAGAAGGATTAGCTTTCCCCGCCTGAACCTGCAACTTTATTTGCGCCATAACTTTCTTCGCCATCACTAAACTCCCGAATATTTATAAAATATCATAATTTTTTAACTTGAACAAAATCAAGCTCAACTGGTGTAGAACGGCCGAAAATACTAACTAGAACTTTAATTTTTCCCTTTTCGGGATTAACTTCTTCAACAGTTCCGTTAAAATTGGTAAATGGACCATCAATAACTCTGACTTCATCTCCAGACTCAAAATAGTATTTTGGAAGCGGCTTTTCTTTTCCCTCTTCCATTCGCTTTAAAATTTGCTCAACTTCCCGATCACTCACAGGTGTTGGTTTATTCCTGCTTCCTAGAAAGCCGGTAACCTTGGACACACTGTTTACAAGATGCCAGGTAGGATCGGTAAGATGCATGTTTATCAGGATATAACCAGGATAAAACTTTCTGGAGGACTCTTTCTTTTTTCCCTGAACAAGCTCAACCACTGTTTCTGTTGGAACAACAATTTCTCCAAATTTATCCTTCAAAGGAGAAATGGAAATTTTTTCTTCCAAAGTAAGTTTTACACGATTTTCAAAACCCGAGTAAACATGTACGATATACCACTTAAAATCCGTCAAAATATAAACTCCTAAAATCTATGACCGGAGTACAAGAGCCATAAGACCGGACAGAATAAAATCTGCCAGCCCAAGAAATGAAGATACAATAGCAACAAAAACTATTACCATTATTGTTGACGCTATTGTTTGTTTGCGTCCTGGCCATACAACTCTCTTAAGCTCGCCTCTGGCCTCTTTTACAAACTCTATTGATTTACGGAAAAAAGAGTCTTTCTTAGTTTCTCTTACTTGCTTTGATGTCTTTGCAGGAACTTGAGCTTTTTTTGAACTTTTAGTGATAACCTGCTCATCCTGAAGTTTTTTTCGTTTTTCTCTTTTTTCCTGATCGCTTTTTTTTTGATGCAACCGCCCCATATATATACACCTGCTCCATATAAACAAAAAAATGGCAGGCCAGGAGGGATTCGAACCCCCAACCTTCGGATTTGGAGTCCGTTGCTCTGCCGTTAGAGCTACTGGCCTGCATAAAAGCTGCCAAAAAAGACAGCTTTAACTTCTATTTAGTTTCTTTATGCAATGTATGCTTTCCGCAAAACTTGCAGAACTTGCGAAACTCTAGTTTATCTGGAGTTGTCCGCTTATTTTTTGTATTGGTATAGTTTCTCTGTTTGCACTCATCACATGCCAATGTAATAATAACTCTCATCGGACTCCCCCTTCAAGGACTACTCGATTATATCCGCAACAACACCTGCACCAACTGTTCTACCGCCTTCTCTAACAGCGAATCTAAGCTCTTTTTCCATAGCTATCGGAGCAATAAGTTCTGCGTCTATAGTTACGTTATCGCCAGGCATTACCATTTCCACACCTTCAGGAAGGTTAAGGATACCTGTCACATCAGTTGTTCTGAAGAAAAACTGAGGTCTGTAACCTGTAAAGAAAGGAGTATGTCTTCCACCTTCTTCTTTTGTAAGGATATAAACTTCTGCCTTGAATTTTGTATGGGGCGTAATAGAACCAGGCTTGGCACAAACCTGCCCACGCTCAACATCTTCTCTTTTTGTTCCGCGAAGAAGAAGACCAACGTTATCACCAGCAAGTCCTTCATCAAGAATTTTTCTAAACATCTCAACACCGGTACAAATAGTCTTTATAGTAGGCTTGATACCAACAATTTCAATCTCTTCACCCGGCTTAACAACACCTCTTTCAACTCTTCCGGTCACAACAGTACCTCGACCTGAAATTGAAAAAACGTCTTCAACAGGCATAAGAAAAGGAAGATCAACCAAACGCTCTGGCTCTGGAATTGTTTCATCAAGTGCTTTTAAAAGCTCCCATATACATTGTGACTCAGGAGCATCTGGATCTTCAGATGAAAGAGCATTTAGAGCACTTCCTCTGATTATAGGAGTATCATCTGCTGAGAAATCATATGCTTCGAGGAGTTCCTGGATTTCCATTTCAACCAGCTCAATTAGTTCTTCATCATCAACCATATCACACTTATTAAGGAAAACAACCATTCTGGGAACACCAACCTGACGTGCAAGAAGAATATGCTCACGTGTCTGGGGCATTGGTCCGTCGTTAGCACTTACAACAAGAACAGCACCGTCCATCTGGGCAGCACCTGTGATCATGTTTTTGATATAGTCAGCATGACCTGGGCAGTCAACATGTGCATAATGACGGTTTTCAGATTCATACTCAACATGGGATGTAGCAATTGTAATCCCTCTTTCTCTTTCCTCAGGAGCCTTATCAATATTATCATAATCTATTGGATCAGCCCAACCCTTTAGTCCACAATTCTTTGTAATAGCTGCTGTAAGAGTTGTTTTGCCATGGTCAATATGACCGATTGTTCCAACGTTTACATGAGGCTTAGTACGTGCGAATTTTTCCTTAGCCATCTATTTTAACCCTCCTAAACCTTATTGTTTACTTTCTTTCAAATTTAATTATGGAGCCCATGACCGGAGTCGAACCGGTGAACCTCTTCCTTACCAAGGAAGCGCTCTACCAACTGAGCTACATGGGCCTATCAACCAAATAACAATGGAGCGGGAGACGAGGTTCGAACTCGCGACATTCAGCTTGGAAGGCTGACGCTCTGCCAACTGAGCTACTCCCGCTCATTAACTTTAAAATATGGAGCCAACGAAGGGACTCGAACCCCCGACCGGCTGATTACAAATCAGCAGCTCTGCCAGCTGAGCTACGTTGGCCTTCATAAAAATAACTTCTCCTTTTAACACTATCCACATCTGAAAAGCAAGCTTTTTTTATTTTTTTTTAAAAACCTTTTAGATGCACAAAAAAGCATTGAATTTAAAGGTTTTTATCAATAAAACTTGACTCAGAGAATAATTATCTTTATTTACTTAAAAAGTAAAGATTCTTTTTTTGATTTTTCACTGCTACTTAAGATCAGAGCTTTTACATTAAATCCAATGGCAAAAAAAGAATTTTTATCAAGTCATTCTTTTTGCTGTTTAGATAAAATTACAAACAAAAGCACTAAACTAGAAAATCAAACAAAACGTCTCTTTGTTCTTAGCAATATAAGTTTTGTCAATAAAACAATCAATTTAGACACAAGTTAACAATTAAATTATAAGATGACCTAATTATGAAAAAAATTATTATTCTAATATCTACGGCCTTAATTATCAGTTCATGCTCTATAAATCAAAACTCCAACCCTACTCCAGTTCAACCTCCAATCAATTATAATGAAATCGAAAGTCAATCCCAGTATTATAATACTAATGATAGCCTCACAAATCAGGATGCTGATACAATCAATACAGAACCGGTTGTTGCTGAAACTCTTCCATTAGAGCAAGATTCCGACTTTTATTCTCGATCCATTGAAGAAGCCCTTGATTTTTGTGATGCTTCTCAAAAGTTTAGAGAAAAAAATGACCAGGAAAATGCACTTAAAGCACTTGACCAGGCATACAGAATTTTGTCTGAAATACCTTCAGAAGAAAACATTACCCAACAACTTGATGACTTAAGATATACTATTGCAAAAAGAATAATGGAAATATATTCCACAAGAATTGAAGGCACTAAAGGCATGGCTGAGGAAATACCTCTAACCATGAACCCACATATAGAAAAAGAGATTGAAAGATTTACAGGCAAAGAAAGAAGGTTCTTTATATATTCCTATAAAAGATCCGGTAAATATATGCCCATGATCCTCGAAAAACTTAAAGAGGCTGATCTTCCAGAAGAACTTGCAT
The DNA here is from genome assembly GCA_034006035.1 of Desulforegulaceae bacterium. Classification (NCBI taxonomy): domain Bacteria; kingdom Pseudomonadati; phylum Thermodesulfobacteriota; class Desulfobacteria; order Desulfobacterales; family Desulforegulaceae; species Desulforegulaceae bacterium. The sequence continues at coordinate 150,592 of JAVETN010000001.1, read as the reverse complement.
GGCTCCCGCTTATTGAAAGCGGATTTAAAGAAAAAGCTCTCTCCCATGCAAGGGCACTTGGCCTTTGGCAGTTTATTCCTTCAACAGGATATAAGTTTGGACTTAAAAGGAATCTTTACATAGATGAAAGGCTTGATCCAGAATCATCAACTGATGCGGCAATCGCCTACCTTAAAGAGCTTCATTCAATTTTTGGAGACTGGTCAACAGTGCTTGCAGCCTACAATTGCGGTGAAGGAAGGGTTTTGAGAACAATAAAAAAACAAAACCTAATGTACCTTGATAATTTTTGGGATCTCTACCTTCAGCTCCCATATGAAACAGCAAGGTATGTTCCAAGATTTATTGCCACACTTCATATTGTAAAAAACCTTGAGAAATACGGCTTCAATGATATTCAGCCCTATAAAAGCTATGAAACAGAAAAAATATTTGTTAACAAATCAGTTCATCTCAAAGACATTTCAAAAGCCATAGGTGAAAGTTTTGAAACACTCCAAGAGCTTAATCCAGCACTGAGATATGACATAGTTCCTCCCGAAGGCTCAAATGTAAATATTCCTTCAGGGAAAAAAGAAATGCTCATAGCCAGCATTAAAGATCTACCAGAAAAAAAGATTGAAAAATCATATGCCATGCACAAAGTAAGACGTGGAGAAACTCTTTCACAAATAGCCAACACTTATAAAACTTCAGTAAAATCAATAATGCTAACAAACCGGCTTTCAAAAAACAATTACATCCTTCCAGGACAATTACTTAAAATACCAAGCAAAACATATCTTTCTGCTACTGATGTAAAACCACAGAACCTAAAAACAAAAACAGGGACAACCTATTACACTGTTAAAAAAGGCGACTCTCTTTGGTCAATAGCAAGGAAATTCAACACTTCTGCAAATACGATCAAACAAAGCAACAACCTGAACTCAAACCTTCTTTCCATAGGACAAAAGCTAAGAGTAAAAACAGACATAAAATCACTGACAAAATATCAGGTTAAGTCCGGTGACAGTCCTTTCAGAATAGCCTCTAAACACAATATGTCTCTTAAAAGATTTTTAAATATCAATGACATGAGCAGCTCCACAACTATTTTCCCTGGTCAAGAAGTTTATGTGGAATAAATTAAAGACTTAAATATAAAAGCCGATTTAGGGACTAAATTTAATATTGACTTAGGAATTGTTTTCTAATATCACCCTTTAATCTAAATGCCCCCGTAGCTCAGTGGATAGAGCATAGGATTCCTAATCCTTGTGCGCAAGTTCGATTCTTGCCGGGGGCACCAAACTTACCATTAAGCCTAAAAAACATCCCAAGATCTAAGTTTTAAATTTTGACAATTTTTAAAAAATCTTTGGATAAGTTCCTTGATGGTTTAAAAACTGGGAATAAAAAATTGAAAATAAAAAAACCAGAACTACTCGCCCCTGCAGGAAGCCTTGAAAAACTTAAGACAGCAATTCATTTTGGAGCAGATGCAGTTTATCTGGGCGGAAAAAATTTTTCCCTGAGAAACTTTGCAGGAAACTTTACAGATCAGGAAATGGAAGAAGGGATAAAATTTGCGAGGAAACACAAAGTTAAAACATATATAACATGTAATGCTTTCCCTGAAAACAACGAGCTTGAAGCTATTTCAAACTATCTGATTTTTCTTTCAAAACTACAACCTGACGCCATAATAATTGCAGACCCTGGAGTTGTCCAGCTGGCAATTGAGTATTCACCTGAAATACCTATACATTTAAGCACCCAGGCAAACACAACAAACTATATGTCAGTAAATTTCTGGGAAAAAATCGGAGTCTCAAGGGTTAATCTGGCAAGAGAGCTTACACTTGAACAAATAAAAACTATTAACCAAAACACCAAAATAGAAACAGAAGTCTTTGTTCACGGTGCAATGTGTATTTCATATTCGGGCAGATGTCTGTTAAGCAGTTTTATGTCAGGAAGATCCGCAAATAAAGGCAGATGTTCCCACCCATGCAGATGGAAATATCATTTAAAAGAGGAACTAAGACCAGGGGAATATTACCCTGTTTTAGAAGATGATAGGGGTTCTTATATATTTAATTCAAAAGATCTCTGTATGATAGAACATATTGACAAAGTAATTGAATCAGGAGCTGACTCTCTTAAAATTGAAGGCAGAATGAAGGGGACATTTTATCTGGGTTCCGTTGTAAAAGCATACAGAGAAGCAATTGATTTATATTTTCATAAAAAAACATACTCAGTCAAGCCATCATGGACAGAGCTTTTGTCAAGCGTAGCAAATAGAAAATACTGTACAGGTTTTTTCCTGGATGACCCTGATTCAATCTCAGCAAACATTGAAAACATTAAACCTGACAATGTTCACAACTTTCTGGGCACAATAACGGGAATAAAGGATAAAATGCTTATTGTAGATGCAAAAAACAGAATTTTACCCGGAGAGCAAGTAAAAATACTTTCCCCTGATAAAGCCCCAAAACCTTATACTGTAATAAAAATTACAGACCAAAATCTCAATTCTGTTGAAAAAACAAAGCCAAATGAAACATTTTTGATTCAAATAGACAATTCTAACTTCAGCAAGGGTGATATTCTTTTTAAAGAATAAGACTTTTCAGCCAGAATATTAATTACTTGAAATCAGAGAGTAAAACATATAAAATTGTTGAAAGTTTATATTTATGACCATACTATATCAAAGTTTATGATAATATTTCTTATGATTTTATAATTTGGTTTCTTGAAATTTAAAATTTTGTTAATAATCAAAGGATTATACTATTATTTCCCCAAAGTTTTCAGAAAAAACAACTTAATCAGGAGGACTCCCCCATGTTTTTTGATGATGATGAAACCTTGCAAATGTATGTCGAAGAATCCCTGGAGCATCTTGGTGATATAGAAACAGACTTACTCACCCTTGAAGAACAAGGAGAGGAACTTGACGATGAGCTGGTGAACAGTGTTTTTAGAGCCGCTCACTCTGTCAAGGGAGGTGCTGGTTTCATGGGGCTTGACGTTGTAAAAGAGCTTTCTCATTATCTGGAAAACATTCTTGGCCTTATAAGGGACAGAGAGATTGTTATCAGCTCTGATATAATCAGCATTCTTCTGAGAAGCTTTGACAAGCTGAAAGAACTAATCTCAAACATTGAAACAAGTAATGATCAAGAAATAAGTCAATTTGTCAAAGATTTGAAAAGCATAACTGAAACAAATCTTCCTGAAGACGAACAGATTGCAATAGAAGAAATCTGCCAAATACAGCACCCTGAAAGTAAAATCATTCTTCGACCAAATAGATATGATATTGAACAGGCCAAAAAACAGGGAAAATTTATTTATATTCTTGAATACGACCTTATTAAAGATATTCATAAAAAAAACAAAAATCCGCTTGAAGTAATAACCTCCCTTTCAAAAAGCGGAGTAATCCTTGACTGCAAGATTGACGTTTCTTCAATAGGAACCCTAGAAGATGAAATTCCAACAAAAATTCCACTGTTCATTCTTTTCGGCTCAATAATAGAACCTGATATGGCACCAATACTTGTGGAACTTGACGAAGAATATGTCCACAATATAATAGATGATAAAATGTCTCTTCCAGAAGAGGATATCCAAGAAGCAAAAGGTCCTCTGATTAAAAAAGCTGAAGAACCAGTCAAGGAAACTGAACCTCTTGTTTTTAAAGAATCAAAAGAAGAAAAACCACTAAAAGAAAAGCCAAAGGAAATGGAAAAAAACAAATCCCCACAAAACCCAGTGCCTTCAGAAATAAATAACGGACAAAAGAAACCTTTACCAAGCCCAAATGATGACCTTTCAAAGAAAACACTGTCATCACTCAGGGTTAATATAAATCTGCTTGACAGCCTTATGACCCTTGCCGGAGAACTGGTTCTAAGTAGAAACCAGCTCGTCCAAGGACTAAGTTCATCAAACCAGCATAATATAGACTCTGCAAGCCAGAGAATTGACATGATAACTTCAGAACTTCAAGAAGCTATTATGCAAACAAGGATGCAGCCCATATCCAATGTCTTCAACAAATTCACCAGAGTTGTAAGGGATCTTTCAAAAAATCTGGGAAAAAGAATTGACCTTATATTGGAAGGTAAGGATGTTGAACTTGATAAAACAATAATAGAAGCAATCAACGACCCTCTTACTCATCTTGTCAGAAACTCTGTTGACCATGGTATTGAAATGCCTGATGTAAGAGAAATGGCAGGAAAACTTCCAAACGGAACCATAAGTCTCAAGGCTTACCACGAAGCAGGACAGGTGAATATTGAAATTGAGGATGATGGTGGTGGAATTGACCCTGAAAAGATTGCTTCCATTGCATTAAAAAAAGGTGTGATAACAGAACAAGAGATTAACCTTCTTTCCGTCAAAGACAAAATGAACCTTATTTTTGCTCCAGGCTTTTCAACAGCTGAAGAGGTTACTGAAGTTTCGGGCCGGGGAGTAGGAATGGATGTTGTAAAAAGCAATCTGGAAAAACTAGGCGGAATTATAGACGTTGATTCCAAAAAAGGCAGAGGAACCGTAATCAAAATCAAGCTTCCTCTTACACTTGCAATTATACCAAGCCAGATAACTTCCACAGGACATGAAAAATATGCAATTCCCCAGGTAAATTTGGATGAACTTTTAAGAGTCCCTGCAGGGCAAATAAAAGAAAAAATTGAAAAAGTAGGAAATGCTTCAGTTATAAGGCTGAGAGGTACTTTGCTTCCCCTTATAAGACTGGCTGATGTTCTTCAGATTCCAAGAACTTTTATTGACCCTGAAACAGGGGAAGAAAAACCCGAGAGAAGGTTTAGTATAGCTGACAGACGCTCCAAAGATTTCTTTGACGAAACTAGAGATGATAAGCAGCTTTCTGAAGAAGAAATTCAAATACGAAAAGACTATGACAGAAGATATCACTCAAAAAGTGCTATCAATATTGCTGTGGTTTCAGCAGGAACACATAGATACGGCCTTATTGTAGACGAACTAATGGATTCTGAAGAAATTGTTGTAAAACCCCTGGGGAAACATCTTAAAAACTGCAAAGGATATGCAGGAGCCACAATTATGGGAGACGGAAGAGTTGCTCTTATACTTGATGTTGCTTCTATTGCAGAAATGAGTCAATTATCAAATTTTTCATCCTCTAAAAAACTTGTAGAAGAAAAAAACAAATTGGAAAGTTCATCAAACAAGCTCAAAGAACATGCTTCCCTTCTTCTTTTTAAAAACACCCAGGAGGAACAATTTGCAGTTCCCTTAAATCTTGTTGAAAGAATAGAAAGAATAAAGTCAAAAAGTGTGGAACTTGTGGGCGGTCAGAGAGTTGTTCAATATCGCGGAGCTTCGCTTCCTCTTCACGAGCTTGGAGAAGTTGCCAATGTTCAGCCGCTTCCTGATTCCGAACAAGTCGAAGTCATAGTGTTTAAGCTTAAGGGAAAAGAAGTTGGGTTAATGGTGCAGCCGCCTGTAGATGCAGTTGATGTAGTCCTCAACATTGACACACAAACATTGATGCAACCGGGAATAATGGGCTCTCTTATAATAAATGAGATGACAACCCTGATGGTTGATGTTTATTCCTTTTTCAAAATTTTGCATCCGGAATGGTACAATGAATCTGAAACTTATTCAGATATAAACAAAAGCAATTCCCTGGATCCTGGCTCAATTAAAATTCTTTTTGCAGAAGATTCGTCTTTTTTCAGAAATCAGGTTAGTGGTTTCCTTGCGGAAGACGGCTATGATGTAACAATAGCTGAAGACGGAGAAATTGCCTGGAATATTATTTCCGCTGAAGAATACAATTATAACCTGGTGCTTACTGACCTTGAAATGCCCAACATGGACGGATTTGAACTTACATCCAGAATTAAAAAGGATGAAAGATTTTCTAATCTTCCTGTTATAGCACTTACCTCCCTGGCAGGAGAAGGAGATATGGCAAAGGGAAGAGCTGTTGGAATTGATGACTACCAAATCAAACTTGACAGAGAAAAACTTCTCGAAACAATAAAAAATTATCTCAACTAAAAAGGACTGAAAATGACCATACAACAAAAATCAGCCAAAAACCTTGAACTTGCCACCTTTTATGTTGGAGAGGCTCTTTGCGGAATAGATATTTTAAATATTCAGGAGATAAACAAGCAGTTTGAAGTAACAACTGTGCCCCAGGCTGAAGATTTTGTAAAAGGAATCTTGAATTTAAGAGGAAGAATTGTAACTATCCTTGACCTTGGAAAAAAGCTTGGACTTTCTCCTGTGAAAAAAAGCAAAGGAAATAGAAATATAATAGTCAATTTTTACGACGAGCAAATAGGACTTCTTGTGGATGAAATAAGCGACGTGATAGTTGCGAGGGCAGAACAGCTTGACAGCCCTCCGGCAAACCTTGGAGGAATTGAGGGCAGTTATTTTGAAAACATTGTAAAGACTGAAAAAACTCTCATAGGAATTTTAGATATAGAAAAAGTTTTATCAACTGATTAGTCAGGATATTAAATTGAATAAAGTTAGAATTTTAGTTGTTGATGATACAATATTTTACAGAAAAATCCTCAGCGACATCCTTAAAGAAATTCCTCAGGTTGAAGTTGTGGGTTCCGCCAATACAGGGAAAGTTGCCCTAAGTAAGGTTGACTCTCTTAAACCTGATATGATTACTCTTGATGTCGAAATGCCCGGGATGAACGGACTTGAAGTTTTAGAAGAGCTCAATAAAAAAAATTTAGATATAGGAGTTCTGATGGTAAGCACCCTTACAGGAAAAGGGAGCCATATCACCATCAAAGCACTTGAACTGGGAGCTTTTGATTTTATTGAAAAGCCTTCTTCTGATGGCAGTTCAATGAAAGAAAATATGGAAAAAGTAAAAACAAGCCTTGTTCCTATTATTCAAGCTTTTTTAAAAAGAAGGGAACTTAAGTCCAGATTTAAAAGCACAAAAAAACCTTTACCCCAAATCACAAAACCTGATTATAAATCCCAGACAAAAAAAACATTAACAAAACCCTTCTCATTAAAATCAAAATCAGAAATTATTACAATAGCCATATCAACCGGGGGACCAAATGCACTCTCAAAAATGATCCCCATGCTTCCGGAAAACATCGGAGTTCCAATACTTATTGTCCAGCATATGCCGCCGGTTTTTACAGCATCTCTTGCAAAAAGCCTTGATTCAAAATCAAAACTTTCAGTTATGGAAGCAGTCAACGGGCAGACAATTGAACCTAATAAGGTTTATATTGCTCCCGGAGGCATGCAGATGAAAGTCGCTGCCTCAAACGACGGGATGAGAAGGCTTATAAAAATTACAGATGATCCTCCTGAAAACAGCTGCAAACCTTCAGCTGATTACCTTTTCAGATCAGTGGCTGATTATTATGTTGGAAGGGCTACCGGTGTAATTATGACCGGGATGGGTTCTGACGGCTTCAAAGGGCTTCTGGAAATGCACAAAAAAAATGCAACCATAATTGCCCAGGATGAAGAAAGTTGCACTGTTTATGGAATGCCAAAAGCTCCTATAGAAGAAGGGATAGTTGACACTATCTGCTCCCTTGAAGACATTGCAGATGAAATAGTTAAAACTGTCAAAAGTCCATCAAGGCTGCGGTGATAAATTATGGTAAAAATAACTCCGGTTGAGTTTTCTCTTTTTGCAAAATACATTCTCTCAATTTCGGGAATTTCACTTGACCCAGGAAAAGAATATCTCATTGAAACCAGGCTAAGGCCAATTTTAAAAAAACACAGCCTAAACTCTTTTAAAGAACTCTACGATTCAGCTTTAAGTGACCCCGGGAAAAAATTAGAAAAAGAAATTATTGATGCAATATCAACTAATGAAACATATTTTTTCAGGGACAAAAATCCTTTTGAACTTTTAAAATTTAAAGTTCTTCCAGACCTTATAGATAAAAGATCTGCGGGAAAAATCGGAAGGCCTGTAAACATTAGAATCTGGAGTGCTGCAAGCTCCACAGGTCAGGAGATATACAGTGTTGCAATGATAATGCATGAGCTGGGCATTGCAAATTCAAAACAATATAATATCCGCCTTCTAGGAACAGATATATCAAATGCTGCTATAGCAAAAGCCAGCTATGGTTTATACAATAAGTTTGAAATTGCAAGAGGATTGACACCTGAAAGGCTGAGAAAGTTTTTTACAAAAAAAGGGGATAACTGGAAAATAAGAGACGAAATAAGATCCATGGTTTCTTTTCAGAAAGTTAATCTTTTAAAACCTCTTAACATCACTGGAAAATTTGATATTGTTTTTTGCAGAAATGTTGCTATTTATTTTAATCCGCCTGACAGGGCAAAGCTTTATCATACTATTGGGAATTCACTTGAAAAGGACGGCTACCTGCTTATAGGTTCTACAGAATCTTTAAACAACGACACCCAGATGTTTAAACCTCAAAGATATTTAAATTCAACTTTTTACCAATTTAAGGATGACTAGGGCCAAAGGTTTATTCTTTTTACCGATTTTCAACTTAACCATGGCTGGGCTAACCAGTCAATTTAGTTTCTTAAGCCTTAAAAACATAAAGACAGAGAGATAAAATGTCAGTTAAACCCGAAGAATTTATTGATGAACTTAAATTTTGCATAAAAGAAAATGACCTGGTAAAGGCAAAAGCCCTTATTCAGTTTTTTCCAGGACTTGATGAAAAAAACCAAACAAAGACTCTTTTAGAAATCAGCAGGGCTCCAGATGAAATTTCATATCCCTGCCTTGTTCATATAATCAAATTTGAAATTAAAGAGCCTTCAATAAAAAAAAGGCTCTACTCACTTTTGATTGATAAATTCTTCAACCATGGTGAACTCATTGTAAAATACCTAAAAGATCCAAAAGTTGATAACAAAATAATTTTAATCAGGATTGCCGGTGAACTCCAAATTTCAGATGCTGTCCCAGCTTTAAATGATATCCTGGTAAACGAAACAAATGTACCAACTCTAACTGCAGCTATAAGAGCACTTGCATCTATTGGCTCAACTTCAACCATACGTAAAATTGCTGACTTTCTTTATTTCGGACACACTGGTCTTAAGACAGAAGCAGTAAATGCTCTATCCAAGCTTGGCGGACCTTCGGCCATCAATCTTCTTGGAGAAGCTATAACTGGTGAAACCGAGGCAGATCTTCTCATTGTAGACAAGCTGGCAGAAGTTCAGGATCATTATGCTCTATCAAAGCTTATTCAGCTTTTAAACTCCCATTCAACCTCAATAAGAAACAGAGCTATTGATAATCTTGTGAACATTGGAGAAAAAGCTGTTCCCATGGTAATTGAAAATCTAAAATGCGAAGATGATGATTCAACAATCTTAACCCTTAATGTGCTTGGAAGCATTGGCGACAAAAGTGCAATTCAGGCAATTTCAAAACTCCTTTTCAAACATCCTGAAAATCCTAATATAAGATTTGCAGCCTATGAAGCCCTGGAAAAACTTCCTTCAGACAAAGCTGCCATAAGTCTTGCTAAAGGACTTCAAGATCTTGAAAAGCAAGTGAGAATGTCAGCGGCAAGAGCAATAGATAAAAACCTTTCACCAATTCTTGTTGCAGGAATAAAAAACATGGTTTCCTCTATGGATGCTGAATCAAAAGAAATAGTTGCAACCATAATTGACTCAGGTGCCGATAGAATTTTTGAGCAGCTTATAAAAGAAAAAAACTTTGCCAATCTTTCAATAATTCATCTGTCAAAAAATGCCCATCCTGATACAAGAGAACACTTTACAAACCTTCTTGCAGCTCTTGATCAAGATGAAGTTGTTGAAAAAATAATGGCATCAACTGATTTCAAAGACACCAAAAAACTTCTTACTGTTTTTGCTGTTGATGACTCAAAAATGATGCTTCGTATCTACAAACAAAAGCTCCATCAAATGGGACTTCTCCCTGTTCTTTTCGAATTTCCTTCAAAAGCAATTGAAGCCATGGAAAATGAAAAGCCCGATCTTTTGATCACAGACCTTAACATGCCTGAAATAAACGGGCTTGAACTTACCAAAAAAGCAAGAGAATTTTATCGCCCTGAAGAGCTTCCAATTATTATGGTAACTACCCAAAGTGATTTTATTGGTCAAACAACTAAAAACAGACTGGATTCCAAAAAGATAAAAGAATCAGGAATAAATATAGTGATAAACAAACCCTTCAGAGATGAAGATTTAAAAGATGCTTTGGACAAGCTGCTTAAAAAATAATGGCTTTTAAGTTTTTAAAAAAGATTCTTCCTAGTGTTTTGTTTATTTGTGCCGGCATAACTCTTGGGGGCAGCATAGGTCTTTATATGTTTAAACTTCCTGACTTAAATGAAGTTAAAAGGCTTGAAACATACACCCCGCCTCTTATTACAAAAATCTACTCGGCTGACAACCAGCTTATAAGCCAATTGTATACTGAAAGAAGAATCCATCTTAATCTGGAGAATTTTTCTCCTTACCTTATAGATGCCCTTCTTGCTACTGAAGACAGAAGATTTTTCCATCATTCCGGGATTTCACCAAAAGGGATAGCAAGAGCTTTTGTAAAAAACATTACAACAAGATCTTTTACCCAGGGTGCCAGCACTTTAACCCAGCAGCTTGCCAAAACATTATTTTTGTCTCCTGAAAAAAAAATAAAAAGAAAACTTATAGAAATCATTCTTTCTTATCAAATTGAAAGAAAATATACAAAAAATGAAATTCTTGCTCTTTATTTAAATCAGGTTTATTTCGGCAGCGGTGCTTACGGAGCAGAATCTGCTGCACTGACATATTTTAATAAATCAGCCAATGATTTAAATATTGCTGAAGCTGCTCTTATTGCAGGACTGCCCAAGGCCCCAAGTTATCTTTCTCCTTTAGTAAATCCTGATGAAACATTAAAAAGAAGAAATCAGGTGTTGAAAAATATGCTGGCTGAAAATAAAATTTCCCGCCAGGAATATGATGAATCCATTGTCTCAGAAATTGTGCTTGAAACAAAAAGCATTTCAACTAAACAATATGCCTGGTTTACTTCTGTTGTAAGAAGCAAGCTTGAAGAAGAGCTGGGATACGAACTGCTTTACAAATCAGGGCTTGAAATTCACACTTCACTTAATTCAAAAATTCAAAATGCAGTTCAAAAGTCCATTGAAAAAAACATGCCTTTGATTGAAAAAAGAATGAAGGCAAAAAACATAAATTCACAACCTGAATGTGCAGTAATTGCCATAGATATAAGTACAGGAAAAATCCTTGCTCTTTCAGGGGGCAAAGACTATTCAACCTCAAAATTCAACCGGGCCCTCTATGCAAAACGACAACCCGGTTCAGCCTTCAAACCCTTTATTTATGCTCAGGCAATTAAAGAAGGCTACCAACAAAACACTAGCCTAAGAGATGTTCCCACTGTGTTTAATCTTTATGGAAATAAGGACTGGAAACCAAACAATTTCTCCAAAACTTTTTCCGGAGAAACAACCATTAGAAAGGCACTTACTCTTTCAAAAAACATACCGGTTGTCAGGCTTCTTGATACTTTAAAGCCTGAAAACTTTGTATCTTTTGCAAAAGAATTTGGATTTACAACAAAACTTAGCCCGACCCTTTCCCTGGCTCTTGGAAGTTATGAAACAACCCTTGTTGAACTTACCTCTGCTTATTCAGTTTTTCCAGCCAGAGGATACTATAAAAAGCCTTGGTATATTGATTCAATAGCCAAAGGAGAAGAAATTCTATATTCCAAAAATCAAGAAATTGCAAAAAGAGTTTGCTCTGAAAGAGAAGCTGCTGTAATGGTAAACCTTCTTCAGGCAGTGATTGAAGAAGGAACAGGAAGACGAGCCCAAATTAAAGGATATCCTCTTGGAGGAAAAACAGGAACAACTGACAATTACAAAGACGCTCTTTTTATTGGATTTTCCCCGTCTATTGCACTTGGGGTCTGGGTAGGCTGCGATGATAACAGCTCACTTGGCCATTTGGAAACAGGGGCAAGAACTGCTTTGCCTATATGGAAGGATGTAATGAAATATATTGCAGACAGCAGAAAATACCCTGAATATTTTCCAATTCCTGATAATATAGAATACAAAAAATTTGATCCGGATTCAGGTGAGATAATTGATTCAAAAGACAAAAAAGGGGTGATAGGAATCTTTATCCCTGAATAATCTAGCTTAAAAATTGAACTTTATTTTCTTGAGCTACAAAAGTTTTTATGTTGATCACTATTTTAAACAATTTAGAAGAAAAGCACAATTAAATGACTCCGATTTTAAGACACGCAACCCTTAAAGATGTTAAAAAAATTCATAAACTTATAAATTCTTTTGCAGCAAAAGGACAAATGATTGGAAGGCCCTTAAGCCAGCTCTACGATCATTTGAGAGACTTCTGGGTGTTTGAAGATCATGATACAAAAGAGATAATTGGATGTTGTGCCCTTCAGTTTTGTTGGGAAAGTCTTGCTGAAATAAGATCTCTGGCTGTAAACTCAGACTACCATAAAAAAGGAATAGGCAGGGCTCTTGTTTCAAAAGTAATGGAAGAGGCAAACCAGTATGGAATGACCCATGTATTTACGCTTACATACCAGCCTGGTTTTTTTAAAAAGTTTGATTTTAAAATAATTGATAAATCAGAACTCCCGCTTAAAATATGGGCTGACTGCATTCATTGTGTAAAATTTCCTGACTGCGATGAAACAGCAATGATGAACACTATTCCAGTTGATACAGATCCTAGGTATAAATTCTGTTGACATTGAGTGGAGGAAATTTCCAGGTAAAAGGCTTTGGAAGTATCTGCTCCGAACCAACAGTGAGCCAATAAAGATCTGGATTCAATTCTCTGAGTTTGCCATCATCAGGTTCTTTTGCATGGACAGTATATTCATAGGTTACATGGAAAAGAACCACGCTTGATCTGCCCTCCCTGGCAATAACATAGTTTTCTTTAAAAGCTGCATTTGTCATGGAACTCTGGGAAGAGATCTCCCTGACTTCTTTTTCTGAAAGCTTCATGAGAACAGTTTTTGAAGGGCCTTTTTCAGATATTCTTATCATAGCACGACTTTCACTGCTTCCAGCATAAACAGTGGAAAGACAGGAAAGTCGTCTAAAATACTGAGAAGCAACAATAGCAGCTGTTCTTCTTCCTCCCGACATCACAGGCTGTCCATAATATTCAAAAAATTTTTTCTGAAGATCTTCTGCGTATTTATCCCCTTTTTCATAAAGATTTTTTGAAGTATACCTAAGGGCAATGGCCAGTTCTTCAGCAGCCTCTGCTATGGGCCAGTCTATCCTCACATGAAAATGGGTAAGGCAATATTTGTCATAAAGCTTGGTTGAAGGATCTCTTTGAATTAAAAGAGCATAATCAACCGGAAGAATATCTCTTAAAAGATCCCAGACATATTTTGAGTCAAGATACTTCTGAGTTCTTTCAAACTCCTGTTTCAAAGAAATAGATTCAGCCTTGATGAAGTTCTTTTTTGTAACTTTATTGTCGTCAAAAAAACGAATATATTTTTTATGGGACACAGGAATAGTGTCTTCAATAAAAATTACAAGAAAAGCGTTGTGGGAACCGTATTCAAGGGTAGGAATTCTTGCTTTGGGCTTGAGCTCTCTTCTTTCAACAAAGGGATAAGGTTCTTTTCTTTCCTGAAAATTAAAGTAGGAATCAACAAGACCATATTGAAGAATAAACTGATCAAGATCATCTCTCATCAGCTCATAATAAGTTCTTCTGAGTCTACTTGCCAAACTGAGATCTTCTCTTTTATACCATAATCTTCCTGTCACTTATCTTTCAGCCCTTACTATAAAGTTAATTAAAAGTGAATGAAAGCCAGTAAAAACCAAAACTGAAATTTGTTTATTCTGAGGACTTTTATGGACAGAAACTAAGACAATTCAGTTGCTCATAAGCTCTTCTGACTGATTCTAGCCAACTCGATATATGATAAGATTATTTAACACTAAACCTTGTCTTTGGTCAACGAGTGAAACCAAAGAAAACCAGATATTTTGACTTTTTTTAAAGTTTATAGTCTTTTTTGAATTTTTGGTGAATTTTTTTTCTGAAAAAAATAAGAAGAAAGGAAATTGTACCCATGATAACTGCAATAATACCTGTTGTAAAATAGCTCCCGTGATAAAGCATTTCTCCCTGAATACTTAAAAGCAAAGTTCCGGGCATTCTTCCAATAAAAGTAAAAAGAAAAAAAACTAAAAACCTTATATTTGTTACTCCAAGGAAAAAACAGAAATAATCTTTAGGAAAACCTGGAAACAGAAAAAGAGCAAAAACAAAAATTTTCCCTTCTTCTTCAAAAAAATTCTCGAATTTTTGAAAATATCTTTCAGGAAGAATTAATTTTATAATATCTCGCCCTGTGTATCTTGCAATTAGAAAATTAAAAACAGAGCCAAGTGTAAGAGCAAAACTTGAAATCATAAACCCTTTGAATGCCCCAAACAAATACCCGCCAACAAGCCCTGAAATTTGACCTGGAATTGGAGCAATAATAACCTGGATTGATTGGATGAAAATAAAAACAAATGGAGCCATAAAACCATAGGATTCAATCTTTTTTATAAATTTTTCCCTTTTTGAAAAAATTTCAATAAAAAAAATATTGTCCCTGTAAATATACAAAAGACTAACTAAAACCAGAAAGCTTAGAATAATTCCAAGCTTAATATAGATTTTTTTTGAAAATTTAGTCCCCATTATGACCTTAAAAATAAAATTTAATTAAAAACCCTAAAACTCAAAAAATAAAAGGAAAGCAAACTATTGGCTTCTATAAGAAAACTTAAAGACAATTCCAATTTCTTAGTTTTTAAAAAAGAAAAGTTTTTTTCTCTTTTTTTTTGTCTTATAATTTTCAATAGTTTTTTTTCTGGCCCATCTGGAAAAAAAATTTATATTGCCTGATTGGTAGGAGGCATCAATCATTTCCTGCTTTTTAGCAATACCTTTTTCTGATTCAAGGGCAGAAATTATACATTCCTTTTTATGGGAGCAATTATTAAGACAATTGTCAGGAGTTTTTCTATATCCTTCTTCAGTCATAGGAAATACAATATCAAGATCTCCAAAGCAACCGGGAGTTTTATCATCCATTTAAATTCTCTTTTTCAAACCTTATAAACTCTTCGGTAAATTTCCTTATATAGCCATCATCTGCAAAGCTGAAATATTTGTTATTTCCTATTATAAGATGCTCATGCACTCTTATATCCATATTAAGGCAGGCATGAACAAGTCTTCTTGTTATTAAAACATCAGACTTTGAAGGATCTACAGAGCCTGAAGGATGATTATGGGCAAAAATAAGAGCTGATGCACTTTTTTCAAGAGAAGATTTAATAATTTCCCTGGGATAAACAGCACTGGATGCAATACTGCCCTCATGCATATCTTCTATCCCTATAATCTGATTCTTGGAGTTTAAAAAAATTACTTTAAAGATTTCCTTATCCTTTTCTCTCATGGAAAAATAAAGATAATTAAAAACATCTTCAGAACAGGACAAAATATCTTTGTTCTCAACTTTTCTCTTTAAGTAAATTTCTGCAGCTGATTTTACAAAAACAAGGGGGAAAACATTGTTTTCCCCAATTCCTTTTACAGATTTGAGTTCTTTAAGGGGAGCTTCAAGAACCCTGGGTAAAGTTTTGAATTTTTCCAAAAGTTCTTTTGCCATAGGCTTGCAATCTTTTATGGGAGTCCCAAGAGTCAAGAGTATTTCAATTATTTCATAATCATGAAAACCAGAAATACCTGTTTCAAAAAATTTTTCCCTAAGTCTTTGTCTATGGCCTAAATTTGTATTTTTCTTTTTTTTACTTTCCTGCATTGTCAACCAGACTAAACATCAAAATTAAAATCAATTTCGTTTTTAAGTCTTCTTGTCATCAGTCTTTCAACAGACCTGGAAGGCTTAGCCTCATTGTACAATATGTTATATATTTCCTCACAGATTGGAAGTTCAATTTTAAGTTTTTTACTTAGATTATAAACAGATTTAGCTGTTTTTATCCCCTCAGCAACCATTCTCATTTCTTTTAAGATATCATCTAATTTTTTGCCTTCACCAAGTTTAAAGCCAACTGTATGGTTTCTACTGAGACTGCCTGTACATGTTAAAATTAAGTCCCCTACTCCTGAAAGTCCGGAAAATGTATGGGGATTTGCTCCCATTGCAAGACCGATTCTTCTTATTTCAACAAGGCCTCTGGTAATAAGAGCCGCCCTTGCATTAAGTCCAAGCCTCATTCCATCGGCCACCCCTGATGCTATGGCTATTACGTTTTTAACAGCTCCTCCAACTTCAACCCCAATTGTATCTTCACTTGTATAAACCCTGAAATATGTGGATGCAAAGACCTTTTGGACATAAGTTGCAGTATCAGGATCTTTTGAAGCAATGGTAACCACCGTAGGTTTTAACTCTCCAAGTTCTCTGGCAAAACTTGGGCCTGATAAAACTCCGCAATTGGAAGGCTCTATTTCAAGAACCTCCTCAATTACCTGGGTCATTGTTTTATAGGTGTGATTTTCTATTCCCTTGGATGCAGAAATAAAAATCATTTCTTTTGTTAAAAAAGGTTTGATTTTTTCAAGGGTTTCTCTCATCACATGAGAAGGAACAACAAGTACAACAAGATTGGTTCCAGCCAATACCCTTTCTAAACTGGTATCAGGAATAATGTTTCTTGAAAGTGTTATTTCGGGAAGATAAACTTTGTTTTCCCTGGTTGTATTTATTGAATCAAGAATTTCTTTTTCATAACACCAGAGTTTTACCTTAAAACCTTTCACTCCAAGAAGATTTGCAAGTGAGGTACCCCAGCTTCCTGCTCCAATTACAGATATTTTGGTCTCTTTGAATTCTTCATTTATACTCATCATATTCTTTCATTTTTTGCTTTTTATAAATCAAAGTCAAAATAAGCTTATTTTGACTTGTTTCATAGTCTTTCCAAAGTTAAATCTAAAATAACACTAGAATTTTAAAGTGCAGCTTTTAACTTTAAGGTCAAGCAAAAACCGTATTTAATTGTCTAAATTATTCGTCTTCATTGTCGCTTTTCTCAAAGTTCTCATCATCATCTTCTAAATCTGACTCATCTTCTAAATCTGACTCATCTTCTAAATCTGACTCATCTTCTAAATCTGAATCATCTTCTAAATCTGAATCATCTTCTAAATCTGAATCATCTTCTAAATCTGAATCATCTTCTAAATCTGAATCATCTTCTAAATCTGAATCATCTTCTAAATCTGAATCATCTTCTTCCTTTTCTTCAATTCTTGCTACCCCAATAAGCTTTTCATCATCCGAGAGAGTTATAAGCCTTACACCAAGAGTGTTTCTTCCAACAGTTGAAATATCATACGCATGCATTCTTATAAGTTTACCCTTATCAGATATAAGCATAATTTCATCATTTTCATCAAGAAGAAGCATGCCTACAACATCACCGTTTCTGCCCGAAGTCTTGATGTTTATCACACCTTTTCCGCCTCTTCGTCTTAAGGGATAAGCCTCAGACAAGGTTCTTTTTCCATACCCAAGCTCTGTTGCAGCAAAAACTGTCTTTTCATCGCTTTCAGAAACTTCTACACCAACAATTGAATCTCCTTCTGCCATCCGAAGTCCTATAACACCGCGAGAAGGTCTTCCTGTTGGTCTTACATCGCTTTCATTGAAACGAATCATTTTCCCTTTTTCTGAACCAAGAAAAACGTTTTTGTCTCCGTTTGTCATTCTCACAGCAATGAGTTCATCATCATCGCCAAGAGTAAGGGCAATTATTCCTCCAGCTCTTGGTCTTGAGTAGGCCATAAGATCGGTTTTTTTGACATAGCCATTTTTAGTTGCCATAAGAAGATAATGGCCTTCTTCAAAAGAAGAAACATTTAAAATTGTAGCAAGAGACTCTCCTTGCTCAAGGTCAAGCAAATTAACAATAGCCTTGCCTCTACCTGAACGTTGAGCTTCAGGAAGTTCATAAACCTTTGACCAATACACTTTACCAAAGTTTGTAAAGAATAAAAACATATCATGGGTGGAAGCCACAAAAAGATGGGCAATAAAATCTTCCTCCCTTACAGACATTGCTATTTTTCCTTTACCGCCTCTTCTTTGACTCTGATATGTTGAAAGAGGAGTACGCTTGATATAACCAGTTCTTGTAACTGTAACAACCATCTCTTCTCTAGCAATAAGATCTTCAATATCTATATCTGCGGTAGAGGTTACAATTCTTGTTCTTCTTTCATCTCCAAATTCAGTTTTAATCTGGGAAATTTCATCTTTAATAATCTGATATACTAAAGGTTCTTCTGTAAGAATTCTTCTATACCAGGCAATATCTTTTAAAAGAGCCTGGAATTCTTCTTCAATTTTACCTCTTTCAAGCCCGGTAAGCCTTTGAAGTCTCATATCTAAAATTGCCTGAGCCTGTTTTTCAGAAAGAGAAAATCTTTCAATAAGCCCTGTTTTGGCTTCTTCAGGAGAATTGGCTGCACGGATAAGAGCAACAACTTCGTCTATATTATCAAGGGCAATTTTAAGACCTTCTAAAATATGAGCTCTTGCTTCAGCTTTTTTAAGATCAAACTTGGTTCTTCTTATAACAACTTCTCTTCTATGCCTGATAAAATGGGACAAAATTTCCTTAATGTTCATTTGTTCAGGTCTTCTGTCCACCACAGCAAGAAAGTTTATACCAAAACTTACTTCAAACTGAGTATGCTTATAAAGCTGATTTTTAACAATTTCAGGAATAGCGTCTCTTTTCAAAGCTACAGCAACTCTGATTCCGTCCTTGTCTGACTCGTCTCTTACATATCTTATTCCCTCAATAACCTTATCTCTTTGAAGCTCGGCGATTTTTTCAATCAGCCTAGACTTGTTAACCTGGTAGGGAATTTCATTTGATATAAGTACAGTTCCTGAACCGTCATTTTCTTCAAAAATTTCTGAACGGATCTTGATAATTCCCCTGCCTGTATGATAGGCGTCTCTGATTCCGTTTATTCCGTAAATTATTCCGCCTGTGGGAAAATCCGGACCAGGAATGATTTCAAGAATTTCATCAATTGTAATTTCAGGATTATCTATCAACTCAATAAGTGCATCAGAAACTTCGTTTAAACTATGTGGAGGAATATTTGTCGCCATTCCAACTGCAATACCAGATGAGCCGTTCACAAGAAGAGCAGGCAATCTTGAAGGCATTACAGTAGGCTCATAAATAGACTCGTCATAGTTTGGAATAAAATCTACAGTTTCTTTTTCAAGGTCAGCAAGAATTTCATGGGAAATCTTTTTCATTCTTACTTCTGTATAACGCATTGCAGCAGGAGAATCTCCGTCAATGGAACCAAAGTTTCCCTGCCCGTCCACAAGAGGATATCTCATGGCAAAATTCTGAGCCATTCTAACTATTGCATCATATACAGCAGAATCACCGTGGGGATGGAACTTACCAATAACCTCACCTACAATTCTTGCTGATTTTTTATAAGCTTTGTTATAATCGTTTCTTTGTTCATGCATACCAAAAAGGATTCGTCTATGAACAGGCTTTAATCCGTCCCTAACATCTGGAAGAGCCCTTCCTATGATAACGCTCATGGCGTAATCCAGGTATGACTGTTGCATTTCCTTTTCTATACTGATTTCAGAACTTTTTGGTTCTTCAGACATATCACTACCTTAAATTATAAATTTTGAAATAAAAGCCTTAAAAACAGTTAAATAAGGCATATCCTTATTAATATACATTTCATTTCATGTTTTATTCAACCATTATCTGGTATTTTCTATGATACATATCAGATAAAGTTAAAAAGAATGTAACAATAAGAGGCCCATAAATTATTCCAAGAACTCCAAAAAGCTGCAACCCTCCGATAATAGCAAGGAAAACAAGAAGAGGATGAATTTTAACTCTATCTCCTACAAACTTAGGTTTAAAATAATACTCTGTAAAAAGAGAAGCTGTTGAGTAAAAGACAACTGTAACTATCCCAAGAAAAATCTGCCCTTTCAAAAAAAGAAACACAGCAACAGGAAACATTACAAAACCTATACCTACTATTGGAAGAAAGGCAAGAACCCCCATTACAACTCCCCATAAAAACGGAGAGGATATCCCAATAAGCTTTAAATAAATTCCTCCTGCAATCCCCTGAATAACACCAGCCATTCCGTTGACAATTAGAATAGCCCCTGCCATTTCCCTAAATTTTATTATTATTGTTTCATCTTCATCTGTTGGAAGAGGAGAAAGATAAATAAAGTAGTCAACAACTTTTTTACCGTCCATAAGAAGAAAAAAAAGAACGATTAAAAGCATAAAAAAACTTATGGCAAACTTAAATATATTTGAGGCTACCATGCTTGCCTGATCAAAAAGAGTTTTACCTAAAAATTTTCCAAGTTCGGCAAAAGGGGCAATAAAATCATCTCTTGTTACTTCAAGATCAAACTTTGAAAGGATAAGGTTTAGTTTATCAACCTGATCGCTTGATACAATAGAAAAAATCTCATCCCTTAAAACAGCACTCCTGGCAACAAGATAAAGAGAATAAGCTTCTTTTGAAAGAATGCCTGCAAAAACAGTAACAATAAAACCAGTAATTATAAATACAATAAAACACAACACCAATGCCGAGGGAACTGCCCTTATCTTTGAAGATAATTTAACATGGCAAGGATAAAGAAAGGCAGCAAAAACAGCAGCAAGGCAAAGGATTGATGCAAAAGGCCATAAAAGTCTTGTCAGCAAGGCTAAAGAAATAACAAAAAGCACAAGAAAATATTTAAGTATTGAAGACTTCAATTTTTTCAAAAACTCCTTTTTATAATCAAAAATAAAACTGAATAATCCTGCAAAAATAACAACTAAAAATTTTACCCTTCAATTAACATTTTTTATCACAGATTTGAATAAAAACTGCCTTTAAATTTCTTTAAAGGCAGTAAAATGTTTTTTTATTTATTTTCCCATTAAAAGGAAACTTTTTTTATCTTATTTTAAGCTTGAGTTTCCCTCTTGAACTGAAAACAATTCCAGTTTCAGCTCATCTGTTATTTATCAACAACCATTGCCATACCCATACCACCGCCAATACACATTGAAACAAGACCTGTATTGTAATTATTTCTTTTCATACCATGAATAAGGGTAACCATTTGTCTTGCACCTGTACATCCCACTGGATGGCCTATGGAAATACCACTTCCAAAGGGATTTGGTTTTTCTGAATCAAGACCCAGTTCAATCATGCATCCAAGTGCCTGAGCTGCAAAGGCTTCGTTAAGCTCGATCATATCAATGGAATTTATATCCATTCCAGTTCTGTTCATCAGCTTTCTTATTGCAGGAACAGGACCAAGACCCATGTATGCAGGGTCCATTGCACCTGAAGAAAATCCCTTGATTACAGCCATGGGCTCCAAACCAAGTTCTTTTGCCTTTTCAGCTGACATAAGAAGAACTGAAGCTGCACCGTCATTTATACCTGAAGCATTACCTGCTGTAACTGAACCGTCTTTTTTAAATGCAGGTCTCATTTTGCTCATTTTTTCCATGTCTGTTTCCATTGGACGCTCATCAGTGTCTACAACAATGTCGCCTCTTCTGGATTTCATAACAACAGGAACGATCTCTTCCTTAAAAAGACCTGTTTTAACAGCATTTAAAGCTCTGTTATGGCTTAGAACCGCAAGTTCATCCTGGGCTTTTCTTGAAATATCATATTTTGCAACAATATTTTCAGCAGTAATACCCATGTGATACCCATAAAAAATTTCATAAAGGCCATCATAAACCATGAGGTCATGAACCTTGCCAACTCCTGTAAGCTCCATTCTATGTCCCCATCTTGCATCTAAAAGGGCCATTGGAGCATTACTCATGCTTTCCATACCGCCAGCAAGAATTACATCTGATTCTCCTGTCATTATTGCCTGAGCTGCAAGAGAAATAGCCTTAAGTCCGGATCCACAGACCTTGCTTACAGTAAATGCCGGAGTTTCTTTTGGGAAACCGGCTGCAATCATTGACTGCCTTGTGGGGTTTTGGCCAAGTCCTGCTGTAAGAACACAGCCCATTATTACCTCGTCAACTACCACAGGAGTCAAGGAATCGTCATAATCATAACCTGGCTCTTCAAGTTCTATCCGACCCTGATCTTTAAGTTTATCTGGATAAATTGACTTCATCTCATCAGAAGGGATTGGTCTTAAACCTGCTTTTTTAAGAGTTTCCTTCATCACTGTTCTACCAAGATCAACAACAGGAGCATTTTTCAAAGTTCCTCCGAAACTTCCAACAGCTGTTCTTGAACCGCTGACTATCACAACATCTCTCATGGACTTCCTCCTTTAATTGATTTAAAAAAATAATATTTAAAACTTTACAGTTGACACTCACTAAACTTTAATTATAGATGCAGATTATCCGTATTAGAAGCGAATGTCAATAATCTCGTTAAACAGATCAACCCTATAGTAAACACTGTGTGCATATAAAATGTGTCTAATTGTCTTTTCGTACCGTCAAAATAAAGATTATCCGCTGATCATTGCTGCAAACCGCGATGAATTCTACAAAAGAAAAACAAAAACTCTTGATCTAATAGAAGAGAATCCCCTTGTAATTTCAGGTAAAGACCTTGAATCAGGAGGAACCTGGATGGGGATAAACAGAAAAACCAAAAAATTTGCAGCAGTGACAAACTATAGGGACCCCTCTAAAATAATGGATGATGCAAAATCAAGGGGAATAATTGTAAGCTCTTTTTTAAAAAAGGACGAAGAACCCTTAAGCTTTCTTGAAAGACTAAAAAAAGAAAAAGATATTTACAATGGATTTAATTTTATTTTGGGAAGTACTGAAAGCCTTTATCATTATTCAAACATAAATGATCAAATAACCCAAATAACTCCGGGTCTTCACGCTGTATGCAATCATCTCTTAAACACTCCCTGGCCAAAAGTAATAAGGGCCAAAAAAATCTCTCAAAAATCATTTGAATCTGAAGATATAGTTGAATCAAGCCTTGAGATGCTAAAAGATGACAAGCTTTACAAAGACAGTGAACTTCCTGAAACAGGAATGGGGATTGAATTTGAAAGACTGCTGTCTCCTATTTTTGTTAAAAGTGAAACTTATGGAACGAGGTCTTCTTCCGTTATTCTGGTTGATAAAAATCAAAATATTAGATTTAAAGAAAGAGCATTCCTTGAAAAAGGGCTTTTAAAGGACACTGAATTTTTTATTTCCTGAATAAAAAATTTTTAAATATTTTATTTTTTATGATTTGTTTTTTTGGATTCCCAAAAGGCAAGTCTTTTCCTTATCAAAGACTCATGACCAAAATCTGAAGGTTCATAAAACTTTATCCCTTTTAATTCTTTTGGCAAATATTCTTGATCTGCAAAAGCAAACTCAAAATCATGGGGATATTGATAGTTTTTTTTGTATCCAAGGTCTTTCATAAGCTTTGTGGGAGCATTTCTTAAATGAAGAGGAACTTCAAAAGCTTTGTTTTCCCTGACTGCTTTCTCTGCTTTTTTTAAGGCAAGATAAGATTTGTTGCTTTTTGGAGCTGTTGCAAGATAAACAGCTGCCTGGACCATGGCAAGTTTTCCTTCAGGAAATCCCATGAATTTAAAGGCTTCCACAGCTGAAACAGCAATTGTAAGTGCATTTGGATCAGCATTCCCAATATCTTCTGAGGCAACTGCAACCATTCTTCTTAAAATATATAAAGGATCTTCTCCAGATGAAAGCATTCTTTCCATCCAGTAAAGAGCTGCATCTGGATCACTCCCCCTAAGACTTTTATGAAAAGCGGAAATAAGATCAAAGTGATTATCGCCTGATTTATCATATCGTAAAATTTTTTCTCCAAACACTGATTTTAAATCATTTTTTTCTATTTTGTTTTTTGACGAATCAAGACAAAACAAAACAAGGCTTTCAAGATTATTTAAGCAAAGCCTTAAATCCCCTTCGCCTGCCGATGCAATCATGGCTAAAATTTCTTCATCAGCTTCAACACCAAAAGCTTTAAGCCCTTTTTCTTCATCTTCCAGGGCTTTTTTAAGAATGCTTACAATATCATTTTCTCTAAGAGGATTAAGTTTAAAAACCTTAAGCCTTGAAAGAAGAGGAGAAATTATTTCAAATGAAGGATTTTCTGTTGTTGCTCCAACTAAAGTAATAAGTCCTTCTTCAACATGCTTTAAAAAAGCATCTTGCTGGGATTTACTGAACCTGTGAATTTCATCAACAAAAAGAACAGTCTTTTTTTTAAATTTGAAAAGCCGCTCTTTTGCCTCTTCAAGGACTTTTCTTAAGTCTGCAACCCCTGATAAAACAGCAGAAAGTGAAACAAAACTATATCCGCTTTCATTGGACAAAGCTCTTGCAATGGAAGTTTTCCCGCATCCGGGAGGCCCCCACAAAAGAAAGGAAAAAATTCTTTTTTCTTTTAAGGAAGTTATTAAAAGGGATTTTTCACCTGTAATATGTTTTTGCCCTATAACTTCAGACAAAGAAGCAGGCCTCATCCTCTCTGCTAAAGGCTGATAAAGAAATTTATCTGTATTCTGCTCAAACAAATCCAAATTTAACGCCTTTTTCTAAGTCTTTTATTTTTACCCCTTTTGCTGGCCTTTTTAATTGAAGGCCTTGTTGGAAGCTTGTCCATAAAACCTTCTTTTCCCTTCCTTTGTTTCATAAAAAACACAAGAGGAGTCTCCTCAAGTCCGGTTTTTGTCCGTATTTGATTTATTAAAAATCTTTTATAGGAAAAATGAACTGCATCAGGATAATTCACAAATGAAATAAAAGTTGGAGGACAGGCCGTAACCTGGGTTGAATAATAAAACTTAAGCCTTCTGCTTTTATGGTAAGGCGGGGTGTTTCTTTCAACAGCAGTATTTATTATCTCATTTACTTTTGAGGTTGAAATTCTTGTGGAGTATTGCTGATAAACTTTATTTACCAACCCAAAAATCTTTTGAACTCTTTTTCCAGTTTTTGCTGAGATTGTAATTATAGGAGCATAGGAAAGAAAAGAGGCATGATATCTCACATCATCAACAAACCGCTTTTGTGCCTTTGGATCCCTTTCCACAAGATCCCATTTGTTTATTACAAAAATTGCACCGCAGCCTCTTTCCTCTGCATAGCCTGCAATTTTAACATCCTGCTCTGTAATTCCTTCGGAAGCATCTATAAGAATTAAGGCAATATCGCATTTATCAAGACTTCTTAAAGCTTTTATAACTGAAAATTTTTCAATCTTTTCATTTACTTTGCTTTTTCTTCTTATCCCAGCAGTATCAACAATAAGATAGTTTTTTCCGTTAAAACTCAGTCTGGAATCTATGGAATCTCTGGTTGTACCCGGGACATCACTTACAACCATTCTTTCTTCTCCAAGAATTTTATTTGTAAGTGATGATTTTCCTGAATTAGGCTTGCCTACAATTGCAATCTTAATCAGCTCACTATCTGGATCCTTATCACCTTCTGAAGGAATAAACTCAGACAAGGCATCAAGAAAATCATTTATTCCATAACCATGTTCACCTGAAACAGGAAAAAGATGCTCTACTCCTGTTTGATAAAAATCGTAAATCAAATCTTCTTTTTCAAGGGAATCTATCTTGTTTACAAGAAAAAATTTGGGCTTGTCCACATCTCTTACAAGCTTTAAAAGATCTTGATCATAGGAAGAAATCCCGGATTTACCGTCAAAAACAAGAACAATTATATCACATTCTTCAATTCCCATTTGAAGCTGGTTTTTTATTTCCTGGGCAAAAGAGTCTGTATCATTGGATAAAAAACCGCCCGTATCAACAAGAAGAAAAGATTTATCATCATAAACCACATCACCGTAGTTCCTGTCTCTTGTAACCCCGGGCATATTGTCAACTATGGCATCCCTTGATTTTGTAAGCCTGTTGAAAATCGTTGATTTCCCAACATTGGGTCTTCCAAAGAGAGCTACTGTCTTTTTCATTATACTTCTACCTTAATTTATATTAAGAAAACTGAATTATTTGACACATTTTTAAAAAATATGCAATAAATTTAGTAAAATCTAATCTTTAAACTAAATATCAGTCTTAGAAACAAAAATTTTACTACAACATTTTTTTGCAGATCAAACTATTAAAAACACAAGAATCTATAATAATTAAAATCAGCGATTTAGTTTACAGAGTAGGACTTTAAAAATAAAAATATCAAAATATTTAACGAATGTACATAAATCGGGTGAAGATAACAGTATGGTTAATTTAAAATTTATGCCAGTGCCAATCAAAAAAACCCGGCATACATAAAAATATACCGGGTTTAAACTTATTTTAATAACCCTTTTTTAAACTAATTGGCTACTAATTTTTTGTACTCATCGCTCCAATTAAGACTGGGAGGCAGGAAATGCTTTTTTTATTATTTCCATGGCAGGTTTACCGTCTTTTGCCTTAACTCCTTTAAGCCAGCCTGAGACAATATTGTGGTTTTTCGATATCCAGGATTTAGCAATCTGGGCAGGCTCTTTTTCTTTATAACCATATTCATAAATCCATTTACTCTGAACTTGGGTAGAAACTTTAAGCTGTTTCATAAATTTATATAATTCAGGATATCGGGCATGAAAATTTTTATTTACAATTGTGTAAACCTTGCTGCTACTGATAAATGTTTCAGTACCAGGAACTGAGCCAAGAAATTTCATATCAACTTCTATGGTCATCCAATGGGGGCTCCAACATCCAAAGGCAACCCACTCTTTGTCTTTCATTTTTGACTTTACCTGACTCAACATGGCAGGCGTTGTGCTTCCAACCTGCTCCCAGCTTCCAAGACCTGCTGCATTATTTTTTATTATATCTTCCATTGAATTATGCATACCCGAACCAGGTTCAATATTATATATTGTTTTTTTAAATTTTTCTTTGTTTGGATCAAGGTCACCCATATCTTTTACACCCGCATCCCAAACATAAGTTGGTACACACAGGCCTATTTTACAATCATCAATATTTAATCCAACTTTTTCGACCTCGCCCTTTTTAACAAGAGGGCTAATCATAGCATTCTGGTGAGGAGTCCATGCACCAAGGAACACTTCCATCTGATCTATTGTCATGGTTTTGTAGATTATTGGAGGACCAACTTCTTTTTGCTCTGTTTCATAACCCATTGCATTAGTTATCTGACAAACAATTTCTGTCTTTACTGTAACGCCCGGCCATGGAGGAACCCCAAACCGAATTGTATCTGCACATAAAAGTGCTGGTATGACTAAAATTAAAATAACCAATAAGACAATCTTCCTCATAAACCTCTCCTGAATTTGATTAATGTATAGGTAGATTTTTATACAATACAATTAAAATCAATATTTTGCAAATTGGGCTAGAATATTTGAGTTTGAGGGATTAAGTTTTGAGACTTACTTTATCGGGACTTCTGGAAACCTTTAGATACAATGTGGAAGCAGCAGAAAATAAATTTGAAGCATTAAAAATTTATGAAAAAACCCGTAAAAATTTGACCTTTTTATTCTTTATATGGTTATAATCCTGATGCGAAAATAACTATTTAATCAGGATTATATAAAAACAGTTAACTTAAAATTTTTCAGAAAAACAAATTAACGGATTTTATTTTCAGCACTACAATAAAAATATTATTATTTGGAGCAAAATCATGCACAAAGAACTATTTTCTCCCATAAAAATTGGCAAAACCAATATAAAAAATAAAATAGTAATGGCTCCCATGGGAAATATAAACATGGCAGATCCAATCGGAAGACCCCTTCAAAAAATGATTTCATATTTTGAGGAAAGGGCAAAAGGAGGAACAGGACTTATTATAAGCGGTCTTGTTCCTGTATCTTTTGGAATTGATCCAACAATTTCAGAAGAAAACAACACAACATATTTCCCAAGAATTGACGGCTCATCAAGAACTAGAATGTCAGGCTGGAGAGATCTTATTTCCACTCTTCATTCCTATGATTCAAAATTTTTCATTCAGCTCTCAGCAGGACTTGGAAGGGTTGGTTCCCCTGAATGTGCATTAAAATTAAAAATCCCTAAATCAGCATCTTTTAACAAAAACTTTTATCTTCCTGCTATTCCCCATTTTCCCCTTACAGATATGGCAATAAAAAAAATAATAAAAAGCTTTGGCCAAAGTGCAATAAATGCAAAAGTTTGCGGAGCAGACGGAATTCATCTTCACGGCCATGAAGGCTATTTAATGGATCAGCTTACTTCCCTTCCATGGAATAGAAGAAAATTTGGAAGATACAAAAACAGATTTCAGTTTGCCATAGATATTGTAAAAGAAATTAAAAATATCTGCGGAAAGGACTTTCCTGTAATTTACAGAGTTGATCTTACCCAGGGGCTTGAATTTAGTTATGGAAAAGAAATTTTCAAAAAAAGATTCATGGGAATGGAGAGAACCATAGAAGAAGGTCTTGAATTTTGCAAAGAACTATATAAATCAGGAGTTGATGCCTTTGATGTTGATAAAGGCTGTTATGACAACTGGTTTTTCCCCCACCCTCCGGCTTATTTTAAGGACAAACCCTATGTTGAAGAAATGGCGGGAAGTTTAAAAAAGTTTTTTGAAAAAGAAAATATAAAAGCTCCTGTAATTGCTGTTGGAAAACTTGGAAGGCCTGAATCTGCCCTGGAAGTTATAAAAACAAATACAGCAGATATGATAATGCTTGGAAGACCGCTTTTAGCAGACCCTTATTGGCCGGAAAAAGTAAGAACCGGAAAATCAAATGAAATTGTCCATTGCATAGGAGATCAGGATGCTTGTATTCAGTCTTTTATTCTTGGAGGACATCCATGCTGCAGTGTAAATCCCTATGCTGGTTTTGAGGATGTTAAAATTTTAACTCCTGCAACAAAAATAAAAAATGTGGCAATAGTTGGAGCTGGCCCGGGCGGATGCGAGGCTGCAATTACAGCAGTAAAAAGAGGACACAAAGTTACTCTTTTTGAAAAAAGTCAAAATATTGGGGGACAATTTTTTCTTGCCTCAAAAATGCAGATAAAACACGATGTTAAATTATATTTAAATAATCTTAAAAACCGGCTTAAATCTTTGGAAGATAAAGGCCTTGAAATAAAGTTAAATACAATTCCTTCAAAAAAAGACTTAATTTCATCTTTTGATTCAATAATTTGTGCTACCGGAGTAAAGCCTTTGATTTTAGATATTAAAGGACTTGAAAATATAGAACACACAGATTCAAGAACATTTCTTGAAAACGATCTTTTACTTAATGAAAAATTTAAAAAAATCACAATTATAGGCGGAGGTATTGTTGGTTGTGAACTTGCCTGTGAATTGGGTGCAAAATACAAAGATATTGAAATAACAATAATTGAATTGGAAAAAGACCTTATGAAAGGTGTTATCCATGCAAACCGTTCCATGCTTTTATGGCTTATGATGGGGCTTGGTTCAACAGACAATTCAAAAGATCCATTGATAAAAAATCCTGTTAAGGCATTTACATCTTCAAAGGTTTTGGAAATAAAAGAAAATTCAATTATTGTTAAAGCAAACAAAAAAAGAAAAGATCCTTTTACTCCCTGGCACACTCTTATTCCTGAAAATATTCATAATCCTTTTGACAAAAAACTTAATCCTGAAAACACAGAAGAAATTAAAGTTGAAACAGATTTTATAATCTTTGCAACAGGAGCCTTGTCTGAAAACTCTTTTTACACTGAAATATCAGAGTCTGATTTTAAAGGAGATCTTTTTTCCATAGGAGACTCAAGACAACCTGAAAGCGGATGGCAGGCAATTACTTCTGGAAATGATGTTGGACGTTTTATTTAAAACCTGAAAATCAGCTGGTTTTTTAATAAATCTCAGCTTCTTTGTCACTTGTTAATTTTCAAACAGATTAAACTCACAAGTGGCAAGCTTTTTTCAGGTCAATTCCTTTTATATCAAAACTTTTATGCCTCAGTTTATTCCAAAGCTCTTTTCATAAACTATGGTTTCTTTTAAGAATCAAATTTCCATAAATAAAAAAATCAAATTGACTATCTTCAATGAGTTTAATATTTATAAATAACAATTATCAATAATAGTTAGTAAAAAAACAATTTTATATATAGAGGAATTAACAATGAACCTTGAAAACTTAAGTATAGGAAAAAAAATTGCTGTTATCGGAATTATCCCCCTTGTCATTCTTTTTTTTAGCCAGAGTTTTAATATCAATTTAAAACTTAAAGAAATGAAAATTTTAAACAATATGAAAGACAATATTCAAATGCAACATGTAAGCTCACAGCTTATTGGTCATTTGCAAAAAGAAAGGGGACGTACTGCTGTTTTTCTAAATGGGGGAGCAAAAATTGATTCAGTACAAAAATTAAGAAAAGAAACAGACTCAGTTTTTGAAAGCTGGGAAACAGCAAGAAGCAATTGTAAAATAGAAAGAAGCAAAGCATTTCATGAAACAGCCAGCCTTCAGACCAAACTCAATCAAATCAGAAACAAATACAATACTCAAAACCTTGATTTGCAGCCAAATCAAATTGAAGAATACACCCAGGTTATAAACAACCTTTTGGAAATGCAGTCAGAAGCAGCCAATGCAAAAACTACAGGAGGCTTTGGAAAAATAATGACAAGCCTTTTAGTTCTTGAAATAGCCAAAGAAAATGCCGGGCTTCTACGTGCAAATGTAAGCAGTATTCTTGCAAAAAACACAGCTATTCCAGAAGATAAATTTTCACATATTATAACACTTAATGCTGCAACAAACACAAACCTTGACTCTCCTGCACTTGCACTTTCTCCTGAAATAGAAAAAGAATTAGAAACCAATAAAACAAGCCGTGAATGGGCAGAAACAACCAGGATTTTCAATGAAGTTCTTCTTAAAGCCGGTACAGGCAACTTCAGGATTTCCCCTGACACATTCTGGAGACCTGTATCCAAAAAAATAGATGATATTGGAAAAATTGTTCAAAAAAGCCTTGACGATATAGATCTTAGAATTGACACAGCAATCAAACAAATGAAAGTTGAAATAATAAGGGCGTTTGTTGTCACAGGTTTAACATTGATAATAACCTCGTTAATTATCTTTTTTGTAATTATCAATATTGTAAGAAACATTAATAATATAAAAAAATCCATGGATGAAATTGCCAGAGGCGAAGGAGATCTTACAAAAAGGCTGCCTGTAAAAGGCTCAGATGAGCTTGCAGAGCTTGCAAAAACTTTTAATGAGTTTGCTGAAAATATGAGAAAAATGATTGCTGAAATAGCAGAAAGCAGCCAAATCCTTTCAGATTCAACAACTCAGCTTTCTTCAATAGCAGCTGAAACAGCCAAGGGAGCAGATGAGTCAAGCTCAAGTTCCCAAAATGTTGCCATGGCTGCAAAAGAAATGAATGATTCGGCAATAACAATGTCTGACAGTATGGAAAGAGCAGCCAACAACTTGAATTCAGTTGCTTCTGCAATGGAGGAAATGTCAGCAACTATTTCAGAAATTGCTTCAAACACAGCAGAAGCAAATGCCCAGTCAGAAGATGCAGCTGAAAAAGCAAAGGGATTTTCTGAAATAATGGAAGAACTTGGACTTGCAGCCACTCAAATCGGCGAAGTTACAGAAACAATAAATGATATTTCAGAGCAAACAAACCTTCTAGCCTTAAATGCAACCATTGAAGCGGCAAGAGCTGGTGAAGCAGGAAGAGGATTTGCTGTTGTTGCAAATGAAATAAAAGAACTTGCCAACCAAACCTCAAGTGCAACAAGGAACATAAGCACTCAAATTTCAGGCATCCAGGAAGCTTCACAAAGAGCAGAAACAGATATGGAAGTAATTGTAAAGTCTATTTACAATGTCAACGAAATAGTAAGTGCCATAGCTGCTGCAATTGAAGAACAGTCTTCTGCTGTAAATGAAGTATCATCAAATCTTTCACAATCTTCAGAGTATGTTGAAGATTCAAACTCTCAAAGCCAGTCTATGAGTGCATTATCTGGAGAAATTGCAAGTGCAATCAACTCGGTAAGTGGTGCTGTGGAACAAATTAAAAACGGAAGCTATGAAACTTTGGAAACAGTTGAAAAACAATCATCAATAACTGAAAAAATTCAAGATCAGATGAAAAAATTTAAAGTTTAACAAGTTCAAATTATCCCCACCCGGGTGGGGATAATTTTACTAGAAGTTCAACCATAGTATCTGGAGTATAAAAACAATCTATACCAATTCCCATCTTAATAAAAACAAACTTTGACTTTCCCACAAGTCTTTGCTGTTTTCTACCTTGATATAAACACCCAACCAGTTTCTGTCATAATCTATGGAATCAATCCCTGGATCCGGGTATTGATAATTATTAATACAAAGACAAATCTTTTCATTTTTGCTAAAATCAAATTCAATCAAATTGCTCTCCTTTTTAAAATGGTGGAAATCTTGAATCTTTTTAGCTGTTTCTTGACAAAAGGCAAAAAAGTATAAAGTTTTTATTATGTATTTTTGAAGGAAAGCTGGAAAATGGTAGATCTTTAATTTAATAATACCTAATGGGAAAAGGTGCAAAACTATGAAAAATTACAAAATTGCAGTTATCGTAGGAAGCCTTCGTAAAGAATCCTTTAACCTGAAAACAGCCAAAGCATTGATAGCGAATGCACCAGAAACATTATCTCTTGAAATATTAAACATAGCTGACCTTCCGATGTTTAATGAAGACCTGGAAGCTACTCCACCAAAGGAATGGGTAAAATTCCGGGAGCAAATCATCGCTGCTGATGGTCTTCTCTTTTTGACACCTGAATATAACCGCTCGGTACCCGGTGTTTTAAAAAATGCCATTGATGTAGGCTCCCGTCCTTATGGTAAAAATTGCTGGGACGGTAAACCTGGAGCTATTATCAGTGTTTCTATTGGAAACATTAGTGGCTTTGGTGCCAATCATCATTTACGTCAATCGCTGGTTTTTGTTAATGTGCTCACCATGGCACAGCCTGAAGCTTACATTGGAGGAGCTGCAGCACTTTTTGACGATAAGGGAAAGCTTACAAACGACTCTACCAAAACCTTCCTGGATAGCTTTATGGCAGCCTTTGAAAAATGGGTTGCTACAAATGTGCAACAATAGCGAGAAAATTGTTCTTTATGTTTTATGCATACAGTTCTTTGTAATTTCACCCCTAGTGAACCACTTCTGCCCATGGAAAAAGCAGCATCTAACTTATACAGACATGTCCGAATCATAATGAAGTCGGTACAGGGTTAAATAAGAATGAGGAGTGGTTCTGCCAATGGGCTGAGGTTACCATTTTTACGCTTAATTTTTTTCACGGTTGGGGACAACGCATAAAACAACAACCACGACTTTTTATTACAGCAAAACGACCAGTTTAGGAAAAGGCAGGAAGTTAATAATAACATTTTTTAAACAAAAGGAGTGTGACCATGAGAAACACAATCATTAGTTGTTTGGCAATATCGCTTTTGCTGGCTACCTCCCTGTGGGCGGCTGGCAACCAACCAATGCATACACAAAATCGATCCTCTTCAGGTTTAGAATATAGAGCTGGAGGAGGTATGGGACCGGGAATGATGGGACCAGGGTCAGGTTACCACGGACGGGGGCCTGGAATGATGGGTGATGGTTACCACATGGGCCGCGGGATGCATGGGATAGCCCCTGACTCACAAGGGTGGCAAGGCATGTCCCCTGAGCAACGTGAACAGTGGAGACAGGCTCGCTCCCAGTTTATGCAGGATACATTGCCGCTACGGCAAGAGTTGAGTGCCAAACAAATGGAACTTGAGGTGGCTTGGGACCAAAAAAACCCAGATACTAAAAAGGTAAAAGCGTTATCAGACCAAATAGCGGAGTTACGCTCCAAGTTGAATCGAAAATACGACCAATATCTGACCTGGTGCCGACAAGAGTTTGGAGATCGTGGCTGGGCTTGTCCTGGTGGCGGCCGAAGGGGTTATTAAGGCTTACTTTAATACAACGTGTCCCTCCTCTTTCCTATACAATTGCACAGGAAAGAGGAGGGACTTAAATTAAAAAATATTTTTTAATCAAAAAACAAGACAACTACCCTGACACAAGGGTTTATTGAAAATACAATTTTCATTTTCTTGAAGGATATTTATTTAATTCATCCTGAAGAGAATCAGCAACCACTAACAAATTTTCCAATGAAAACCAGCCTTCAATAAAGCAGTCTTCATCTTTTGAAAATGACTGGGGTTTACTTTCAGCGTCAAAATAAACACGCATTCTAATAGCATCGCTTTCAAATGGAAAAAGTTTAAACATTAGATTTGGTTCAATAAAGGAAATTGTTTTCCTGGATAAGAGGCTCTTTTTTGAGGTTTTTAAATTCATTTATCATCATTTCCAATTCCCATGTCAATAAAGATGGACTTTGGCTTTCCCACGAGTCTTTGCTGGTTTCTACCTTGATATAAACACTTAACCAGTTTCTGTCATAACCTATGGAATCAATCCCTGGATCCGGGTATTGATAATTATTAATACAAAGATGAAACTTTTCATTTTTGCTAAAATCAAATTCAACCAAATTGCTCTCCTTTTTAAAAAAACCAAATTTAAAATTTTAATACTTTCTTTGTGATTTTTTTTTTAATTATTTTAATCGATACAAAACTAAGGCTTTCCCAAACTGATGTTATTAATTCAGGAAAGTTTAAATCTGCAAATCAAGGTTTAAAAGTAAAAACTGAAAGCTAGACTTTAAAAAAATATAAGGATAGCCAGGTATTATGTCTACTGAACCAGCTCACTTCCTTTTATAAAAGCCTCATCTGAACCTTTTGCATTTCCGGAACGAAATTTAAAGCCAGATGATATCCAAGCTCAAATGCTTTTTTACTGTAAAATTCTGGTATATCTCTTTTGCCTTCCATAACAATTACAGGATTATCTTTTAATTTTATAATAGATTGAAATAATTCCAGATTCATTTTTTCTCCAGTTTAAATTGTACAAAAATCCGAATTTAAAATATTTTTTCAATAAGCA
This sequence comes from Desulforegulaceae bacterium, assembly GCA_034006035.1. Classification (NCBI taxonomy): domain Bacteria; kingdom Pseudomonadati; phylum Thermodesulfobacteriota; class Desulfobacteria; order Desulfobacterales; family Desulforegulaceae; species Desulforegulaceae bacterium. Next base: position 115,410 of record JAVETN010000001.1, on the reverse strand, counting down.
AAAGTTTATTTAATACATTATCTATTTCTGGTTTATATTCATCTTCTTTAATATCAAGTAAACAGCACAATTTTATGAAAAATGGGTTTTATCCTATGAATCTGATGCTAAAGTTTTAAAACCCCAAAAAATGGTAGAAGAGATAATTTCTGATTTAAAAAAAATAATAGAAAATTATGAGGTTTCTTGAAGTAAAATTTTTTACTTCCAAATATTATTGTAATAAGTAGAAAAGAAGTTTTATATCAAGTTCAATTTTTTCAACGTATAGCACAACTGAGAATCAAGTAAAATCTACAATATTGGCTGTATTTGAAAAACTTAATTCAAATACAGTTACAAATATTTTACAAATCATAATGGAAGATTCTACATTAGAACTTATAAAATACGATAATCAGATAAAAAATCCAAATTCTCAATCAGTACCAGATGGCAGAATTAAAGGATTATTTGATTTCTTTATTGAAAATAAAATTAAAGAAAAATCCATAAATATTCAACAAATAGAAAAACATTTCCCTCAAATTTTAGGTTATGTGAACAGTTTGAATATTATTGATGATGATTTGGAATTAATTAAAATCTTCCCTGTAACAACTAATGAAAAAAGTATAAAAAACAGACTCAAAAAACTTAAGAATAAAATTTGTGAAGAGCCTTCTAGGGCTAAAAACTGGGTAATTTGATTTTGTTTATTCTGTTATTTCAGTACTTTGTTTTGGTCCGACCCCGCGACTCCCGCGCTATTATTTATTTTAATTTTTAATCACTATAACACACAAGGTCTGCCAGAAACTGACAGACCCAGAAAGAGTTAAATCGTGTAGCAAAGACTTCACCCCTTACCTTGCCAAGAGAATTATTACTTAATAGTTACCTTAACATTGGGAGCAAAGCCCTGGAGATCTGCTTCAGGAACAGATACTTTATTAATGGTCAGTCTTTTAAGGTTTGGCAAAGATTTTAGAACACCAATATCCTTAACATTGGAAGAGCTGATTGAGACATAGCTCAACTTGGGCAGATTGCTGAAACCTGCAAGGCTGAAAGGTTCACCTGATTCATTTATTTTGTTAAGTTTCAGGTCTTTAAGCTCTTTTAGATTGGAAAGATTTCCCCCATTAATGAGCATGGCCTTTGTGATATCGATTTTTTCAACTTTATCCCACCCCTTTGCGGCATCCATATCAAAAGGATCCTTGCTCTTATTATTGAAATCGGAAGTAATGGTAAATTCTTTAAGCTCAGAAAGCCCGGCAAGAGCCTTGGTGTTTGTGGCATAATCAACTGACCAAAGTTTTAGACGGGTAAGTTTGGGCATCTGTCCTACTGAAGCAAGATCACCCACAGGCTTACGCATATTCCAGATTTGAAGCCTTTCTATATTGGTCTTGGCCAAAGGAGAATAGTCTGTAATGTATTCGGCAAACACATCTAATCTTTTTAAATTAGGTAATTCAGCCACAAAAGAAATATCACTCAAAGAAGTAAGACCGCCCTTTAGATAGGTTACCTGCTTTAGTTGTCCAAGGGATGAATAATCAGCATTTTTTGTTGCATAATAGTTCAAAGTCTTTAATTTGGAACAATTTTTAAGCGGCGTAAAATCCTTTACATTTGCACCATAAAGGCTCAGCTCTTTCAAATCTGCCAGTTTGGTCAAAGGGGTAAGATCATTAATGGTAGAACCGGTAAGTTCCAGCTTGGTCAAGGAAGGCAAAGATATGGTAATGGGAGTAAGGTTGGCACCGTTAACCTTGCCTATAGTTGCCCTTGTCAATCCAGGCAGGGAAGGAAGCCCCTCCAGAGAAATAAGTTGTGAACCACCATTGATATGAAGATAACTTAAGTTTACCAAACCAGACATCCACTTAAGATCAGGTCCAATTTTGTCACCCCCAACAGTGAGACGCTCAACCTGAACAAGCTGAGAAAGGGGAGTAAAATCTTTGACATTATCCAGTGAGAGATTCAGGCTTTTCAAAGACTTGAGCTGAGCAATTGGAGAAATATCAGTAACATCTTTGCTTCTTGAAACCACAAGTGAATTCATCTTTGGATACATTGAACAAATTTTGACAATATCTGAATTTGAAACTTTATTCAGGTTAAACTCTAAACGCTTAGGATCTATTTTAACAGCTTCAGTCTTGACAATTTTTAGAGTTTCTTCCGTAAGTGGTTCCACTACCCTGATCGTATTAGACGAACGAGAGGCTTTTGGAGCTGCTTCTACCGAAGTGACAAGAAAACTTAAAACAAGAAAGCTCATAAACAAACGAGACAATTTCATATTTTTCTCCTATGCATAGTTATATAAAATTAAAATCCTGACTTTGCCCTATTCCCATGGACAATTAATTTTGCTCCAGGATTTAAACGACTGATATTTGAAATGAAAGGAGTATTACATAAAAAAATATGCCTTTCAAGCCTGGAAAAGTAGATGATTTAAAGGGGTAAAAAAGCCAATTCAATAAGGATAGTTTTTATTTTATTGTTAAGACCTTCAAGCGGACCGCTTGATATTGAATGGTCATAAAAATTCAATATTCCTGTTTTATAGATCTTAAGCTTATTACCAAACTCAATAATAATTTTATATTTTGATTCTCTTGCAAGTCTTAGCCAGTCATCTATGATTTCAGAAGTTTTATCTTTATCTGACTGAGACCATATTTGCCTAAGTTCTTCCTTCATATAATACGCTTTGGCAAGAGGTTCATTAATTCTTAAGGCTGACTTCAATCGGTTTTTTTCTATTTCTTTTTTAATATTTTTCGGTTTTTTTAATAAAAGCCATTGAAACAGCTTTTATTTTTGCTTTGGATGCTTTTAGTTTTTTAAAAAATTCAGTCAAAGAATCAGACCCTTTTCCTTTATTTGCATAAACTATTTTTCCTGAGTCCAGATCCATAACAATTGTCATATCTTTATGGCCTTTAGCTATTGAAATTTCATCAATACCTATTCTTTTTAATTTGCCGAATTTAATGTTTTTATATTTCCTCTTAAAATCCTCTTTCTGGATACTTTTTATTAAATCCCAGCTTGTGTTGAGGTGGCTGGCAATATCTTTAATTGTCATTTTTGATGATAGTTCAAGGACATACCTTGCAAACGCTTTCGTATAACTTTTTTTATTATCTGCAAAACTAAGTTCAATTTGTCGCACAGTATTGCATTTACAACACCAGACTCTTTGAATATTGGCTTTAATCCATGTATTTTTGTGCCGAGAGCCAATGATTTTAATTCCCGAATAATTTTCCCTCTTTTCACAACATTCCTGTTATTGCATTGAGGGCATTTTATGGATTTAGGTTTTGGCTCAACTTCAAAAAGGACTTTTCCATTTTGAAAAAAAGTTCTTTTATAATTCTGGTCTCTTAATGATAAAGCATGGTATATAAAACTTGTGGACATGTCTCTCTTTCTATTTTTGTATTTGCGTGCAAAAAATTAAAATTGAGCATGTCCTTTTCTTTTTCTCAAATTATTTTTTTAATGTCTTTCTTCTTAGAAGTACGCGATTTCCGGATGAACCTTTTTTTTCTGGCAGCGGGGATAAAGGCTTTTGATTCAGGGTATAGTTGCTGTGGACTATCCATTTATCCGGCTTTTTAAAAGCCGGCCGAAAGAGATTTGATTTAACCTTATTTTTTAAACAGCCCATTTTGATTGCAAAATTGGCTGTTTAACCGTAAAAGAGGGTTAGTTATTTTAAAAGTAAAAAAATATTACCGTCAGGCAAAATTTATTCGATGCTAAAAGAAAGAAAACATACAATCAGACAAGAAATTATAAAATTGCTGTCCAAAGGGCCGGCAACAATACGAGATATCTCTCAATCCGTCAGTATCATGGAAAAAGAAGTATTTGAACATTTGATTTCTGCTGAAAAATCATTAAAACGCCAGAATAAAAAACTACTAGTAGAACCCTTTCGCTGCCTTTCCTGTGGCTTTGTTTTTAAAGAAAGAAATTCAAAAAGCCGGGAAAATGCCCTAATTGTAAAAATGGCCAAATCGAATCAGCTTTATTCCGGATTGAATAAAAAAAGGACTTATAATGGAAAGTTTAATATTCCCCTGTGTCAGGCTAGTTGTCTATTGTTTTTATATAAGAGCCCAATACAGGATAAGGCTGGCTTTGTCTTTCTGAGTACCCTATGTTCTTTTCTTAGGACTTTTCTTATTGTATTTCTTGAATGTCCGGTTTCTTTTACAATTTCTCTGATTTTTTATCATAGCTTCTATAAGCTGTGCCTATTTCATATTGATCCACGTTTATCATCTCCTCTCCTGATATCTGGTCTTTGTATATTTTTAGATTATCAGAAGTTTGCTTTGGGTGGGTCAATTTTAGGCTACCAGAACTAAATCAAGCTTAGCTACCCTCTTTTCCCCCAGAATTAGAGCATTGAAATGTGAAAATGTGGACATTTATTAAAAATGGAACTTCCATAAAACTAGTGCCAAAACCTAGCAAAAAGATTAAACGGTCGCAAAAAACTCAGGCCATTTGCGGCTATATTGCTCTTCTTATTCATAACCTTCAAGCTTTTCCATTATAAACCTGAACCCGCCTGCCACAGTACCGCTAAATTCTTCTACAGGTTTGTATTCATCCTCAAAATAACCAACCTTAAAATCAACCTCTTCCTTAAAAAAATCATACTTATCAAAATAAGGCTCCATCTTTTTAAGATCTTCCAGATCCTGGGATAAAGCCTCTATCATTTTTCCTCTGTTAACCAGAAGTCTTATAAAGATACCCTCCAGCTCTTCAGCATGGGAATAACCACCCGGAAGATCAGGGATATCATCTAAACCTGAGTATTTTTCATCATAAATCTGCCACTTATACCCTTTATCAATCCCGATAAATAGCTTTCTTTTTCCCATTTTATCACCTCTTTTGTATTTTTTAAGACTTTACTTTTGAAATATTTTTCAGCATTTGGTCTGCTCTTTGAGTCCAAATGCTGTTTCAATCCTTGTTGTCTTGGAAGTAATTCTGAAAGTTTTCTTCCTGCACGAACCATGGAAGTTGGAAAGCCGTTTCAATCCTTGTTGTCTTGGAAGTAATTCTGAAAGAAACCGTCATGTTATCTGCCATAGTCGGCCAGAGAAGTTTCAATCCTTGTTGTCTTGGAAGTAATTCTGAAAGTTTTTTCCATGTATCATTCCCCGCAAGAAAATATCGTTTCAATCCTTGTTGTCTTGGAAGTAATTCTGAAAGTGCCATTTTCAGAAATTCCATGATGAGAACTGTCTAGTTTCAATCCTTGTTGTCTTGGAAGTAATTCTGAAAGCAGCTCCAAGCTGTTCCAGACTTGTATTACTGTTTGGTTTCAATCCTTGTTGTCTTGGAAGTAATTCTGAAAGCAAAACAGCTTGAACGAAAAGGCATGCTGGACAGATTGTTTCAATCCTTGTTGTCTTGGAAGTAATTCTGAAAGAGGTTTATAATTTAGCTCTGGCAGATGTTCTTGCGGTGTTTCAATCCTTGTTGTCTTGGAAGTAATTCTGAAAGACAAAAAAAGCCACACAGAACAATTCTGCATGGCTGTTTCAATCCTTGTTGTCTTGGAAGTAATTCTGAAAGTTTAATGGTTTATTTGTTAACCCTGCTTCAGAGGCGTTTCAATCCTTGTTGTCTTGGAAGTAATTCTGAAAGTTACTGGAATCATTTTTTCACCACCACAAAAAGACGTTTCAATCCTTGTTGTCTTGGAAGTAATTCTGAAAGATGAAATTTTCCGCAAGTACAAGTTCTATGGTCTTTGTTTCAATCCTTGTTGTCTTGGAAGTAATTCTGAAAGTAGAATCAAAATATTTATGGCATTCTTCAATTATAGTTTCAATCCTTGTTGTCTTGGAAGTAATTCTAAAAGAAAAAGAAAAAAATATTTAGGAAAAGAAAGAATTCTGTTTCAATCCTTGTTGTCTTGGAAGTAATTCTAAAAGAAGGGGTTCACCGGCTCGCCCCCGAGGTGCTCCCCTGTTTCAATCCTTGTTGTCTTGGAAGTAATTCTAAAAGATGTCCGCCTGCATATCAAGCAATGCGTTCAGCTTGTTTCAATCCTTGTTGTCTTGGAAGTAATTCTAAAAGCTCGCCATAGCGCCTAGAATGCCGCAGGAGCGATTGTTTCAATCCTTGTTGTCTTGGAAGTAATTCTAAAAGCAGAGGACCAAATAAAGACTATTGACGGAAAGTTTTAGTTTCAATCCTTGTTGTCTTGGAAGTAATTCTAAAAGTTTATTAATTTTTAACTTTCTGGCAATAAAGAATTGTTTCAATCCTTGTTGTCTTGGAAGTAATTCTAAAAGACAGAGTAATAGTTCAAGGCCTTCATGGGCAATGGTTTCAATCCTTGTTGTCTTGGAAGTAATTCTAAAAGCAAAAGAAGAATTTATTTTTATTAGACAAAATTATTGTTTCAATCCTTGTTGTCTTGGAAGTAATTCTAAAAGTTAATAAGGGTTTTTCAGATACAGGACAAAAACTTAAGTTTCAATCCTTGTTGTCTTGGAAGTAATTCTAAAAGAGTCTTCTTCTTTTGCAGATCGTGTTCTTCCCAGGTTTCAATCCTTGTTGTCTTGGAAGTAATTCTAAAAGAGGACCCAAGTGGTTTGTTTTGTGGAATGGTAGATATGTTTCAATCCTTGTTGTCTTGGAAGTAATTCTAAAAGAAGATATTCGTGAAAGTTGTACTTTTGAAGTTCAAGGTTTCAATCCTTGTTGTCTTGGAAGTAATTCTAAAAGAACAAAACCTGCAATCTCGCTCATTACCCAGTTTTGTTTCAATCCTTGTTGTCTTGGAAGTAATTCTGAAAGTATTCAATCCTGTTTCAAGTTCGCCTATTATTTCAGGTTTCAATCCTTGTTGTCTTGGAAGTAATTCTGAAAGTTGAATATGCAAGCCCGGCAGCACCAAGAGCAATGTTTCAATCCTTGTTGTCTTGGAAGTAATTCTGAAAGCGGACGAACAAGAAGCCCCCCTGCAATAATACTTATGTTTCAATCCTTGTTGTCTTGGAAGTAATTCTAAAAGAATTTTCCATTATTTTTTTCCCTTCCCAGAATATTGTTTCAATCCTTGTTGTCTTGGAAGTAATTCTAAAAGCTTCAGAATAAGGAATATGAAGACAATGAAACACAGTTTCAATCCTTGTTGTCTTGGAAGTAATTCTAAAAGTGTTCGGATTAGAGGAGGACTCAGATGCTTTCTATATGTTTCAATCCTTGTTGTCTTGGAAGTAATTCTAAAAGATTTAGAGCCCTGCTTGTCTGCCGTTGCAAGCTTAAGGTTTCAATCCTTGTTGTCTTGGAAGTAATTCTAAAAGAGATTTGAAGCAAAAGAAGAAGTCCGAGCAGAACTGTTTCAATCCTTGTTGTCTTGGAAGTAATTCTAAAAGAAGACTGGGGGATACAGGAAGAAGAAGACGCAGAGTCGTTTCAATCCTTGTTGTCTTGGAAGTAATTCTAAAAGCAGTTTTTTTATTCATGTAAGCTCCTATTGTTTTGTTTCAATCCTTGTTGTCTTGGAAGTAATTCTAAAAGTTCTGATTGCAGATTATTAATAACATTCTGAGGGTGTTTCAATCCTTGTTGTCTTGGAAGTAATTCTAAAAGTGCCGGGCTACCCTTCATGAGTGTTTCCTGATTTGTTTCAATCCTTGTTGTCTTGGAAGTAATTCTAAAAGAAAATTCAAGGCCTTGTGCAGCTTCTTTTGCAGGTTTCAATCCTTGTTGTCTTGGAAGTAATTCTAAAAGTTCCTTCCCTGATTTTTCATCTCTCCATTCACCAAGGTTTCAATCCTTGTTGTCTTGGAAGTAATTCTAAAAGCCTTGCAAACTCTTCGCCAGTCAAGCCACGAACAAGTTTCAATCCTTGTTGTCTTGGAAGTAATTCTAAAAGCGATATAGAGTCCATGGTAACGTTTATTTGCAGCAGCGTTTCAATCCTTGTTGTCTTGGAAGTAATTCTAAAAGGTGCAGGAGCAGGACTTGAAGTCCAGTCATTTGGCTGTTTCAATCCTTGTTGTCTTGGAAGTAATTCTAAAAGATGACCAAAGGGGAAGCTGCTGCACACCTGACGTTGTTTCAATCCTTGTTGTCTTGGAAGTAATTCTAAAAGATTAAGTCATGCCCCGTTGCAATTCCGTCCGGAGTTTCAATCCTTGTTGTCTTGGAAGTAATTCTAAAAGAATAATCTCCCTCGATGCAAGCCCGTTCAGCCAGATATGTTTCAATCCTTGTTGTCTTGGAAGTAATTCTAAAAGACACCAGAAGACATGGAAGCACCGATACTGATACCGTTTCAATCCTTGTTGTCTTGGAAGTAATTCTAAAAGTTCTATAAGCTGCCTGTCAGCAACATTATGACCAAGTTTCAATCCTTGTTGTCTTGGAAGTAATTCTAAAAGTTTATTGAAGATGTAAATCACAGGATTTCAAGCGGAGTTTCAATCCTTGTTGTCTTGGAAGTAATTCTAAAAGTTTTTACCCGGTCCTTAATATCAACCCAGCCCTGCTGTTTCAATCCTTGTTGTCTTGGAAGTAATTCTAAAAGTGGTGAGGCCGGATTTGTCGGCAGGGTAACCGGTCTTTGTTTCAATCCTTGTTGTCTTGGAAGTAATTCTAAAAGACTCTGGCTCTTGGTGCTGCCATAGGTGCACCAATGTTTCAATCCTTGTTGTCTTGGAAGTAATTCTAAAAGAATCCAGTTTTCAGCCACAAAAGCAGGCACCTGGTGTTTCAATCCTTGTTGTCTTGGAAGTAATTCTAAAAGGCTCAGAAAAGTATTTATTCTGAGCATCTTCAGGGTTTCAATCCTTGTTGTCTTGGAAGTAATTCTAAAAGAGTATGTAAGAACCAAAACTAAAAACGAAAAAAGTTTCAATCCTTGTTGTCTTGGAAGTAATTCTAAAAGATTTAGAGCCCTGCTTGTCTGCCGTTGCAAGCTTAAGGTTTCAATCCTTGTTGTCTTGGAAGTAATTCTAAAAGAAGATATGGCCGAGGGTGAATATTTTGCAACACCTCTGTTTCAATCCTTGTTGTCTTGGAAGTAATTCTAAAAGTGTGCTGTTACACTGTCCTACTCAAAGATCAGTGCAGTTTCAATCCTTGTTGTCTTGGAAGTAATTCTAAAAGTTTTATTATAATATCAGTACTTTATACCTATTTATGTTTCAATCCTTGTTGTCTTGGAAGTAATTCTAAAAGAGGTTCTGAAAGTTTTAATACACAAGGAAAATCTTGTTTCAATCCTTGTTGTCTTGGAAGTAATTCTAAAAGTTGTATTTTCTTTGATAGCTTTTTCAAGAGATTGGTTTCAATCCTTGTTGTCTTGGAAGTAATTCTAAAAGTGGAATAGCATTCATTAAGCACACTCAACCAAGTCGTTTCAATCCTTGTTGTCTTGGAAGTAATTCTAAAAGAAAATTTATGGGTGTTAGGAGAGAGCCAATAAGAAAGTTTCAATCCTTGTTGTCTTGGAAGTAATTCTAAAAGTCAATGCTAGAAACATCACCCAATATTTCAAATTCGTTTCAATCCTTGTTGTCTTGGAAGTAATTCTAAAAGAAACTTCTTGAGGGCAATAATCATAAGGCTGATTTTGTTTCAATCCTTGTTGTCTTGGAAGTAATTCTAAAAGACAAGGAAAATCTTTAAATAGTACTTTACAGCAAAGTTTCAATCCTTGTTGTCTTGGAAGTAATTCTAAAAGCTGAAACACTGGAAGAGCTTGGAGCGTCAGAGGAAAGTTTCAATCCTTGTTGTCTTGGAAGTAATTCTAAAAGCTAGAGCTAATGTGGGAGCAGCTGAAGCGGATTATGTTTCAATCCTTGTTGTCTTGGAAGTAATTCTAAAAGGAATACTCAATCTTTCAAACCTTTCTTCTGCCTCTTCGTTTCAATCCTTGTTGTCTTGGAAGTAATTCTAAAAGAGCAAATTATAAAAATTCAAAATAAAATCAATAAGTAAAATAAAATTGTCAAAGACCGAAATTTAACTAAATATGAAAAAAATTTCAATGTTTTTATCTCAACATTCTTAACCATAGTAAAATAACACACCGATTATACATAAGAATTTCACTTAAATCTGTTTTTCACAAATATTTCTGTAGCAGCAGTCAGGACATCTTCTGACAACTTTTGTAGCTTCAGGATATTTGCAGTCCGAAATAACTGAATTTATATCCTGTAAAAGATTGTTTAATTCAGAATAATCCTTCTTACCAATTTCAACTTCAACAAGCTTATTCTGGCTTCTTGAATAAATCAAAAAACCTTTTTTAACATTAATATTATAATTTTCCTCAATAAGTTTTGCATAAAAAACAAGCTGAAATTTGTAAGTGTTAAATATTTTCTCTTCGTATTTTGCATATTTATAATCTAAAGGTGCGGCAGTTCCATCTTCAAGAAACAATATTTCATCAACAATACCCCGAATCCCTGACTTTGAAGATAAATAAACATCAGCTTCTTTGGATTTAACCCCAATTTTTTTTCTCAAATAATCAGGATTTACAGTCCTAACTTTTTCATGAACGTTCCTACCCTTTTCTACCTTAAATCTTTTCCCCTCATTTTGAGGAATTCCAAGAACATACTCAAAATATGTAAACCTTGGACAATACAAAAATTCAAGCATAAGGCTTGCTGTTATAGAAAAACCACTATTTACCATAAGAAACCTAAATATTAAAAAATAAAATCAACAACTTCTCTGTCTCTATTAAAGCCTGTTTCAGTATTATAAAGTTCTTCAACCATAGGTCTTGTTATAAACCATATTTTACCCAAAGTTTCATCATATCCGCAGTTTTTTGCCCTTGGCTCAGGTATATTTATTATATAAGGTGACATTTTTTTGTATGCATCCTTAAACAAAAGTCTTTTTTCAAAAGGGTCTTCAATTTCAGACAATAGCAATTCCTGATACGAACAATATATATTTGAAGCTTCATCATCAATTTCTATAAAAGCCGAAACTGTTGAAAACGGCTCAATAAGCTCGAAAATTTTATGCTCAGGCTTTGCCGATTTATTAAAAGCATTAAAATAAAATAAAGACTCAATATTTTTTAAAATATTCTTTGAATCTGAAACTTCATAACGTTCTTTAATTTTTTGAAAATACAACTCCGATAAATTAAGAAATTCTTTTTCATGAAACTCTTTTTTTGATTTTAAAACTTCCAAAGTACTGTCTATAAAAACTTGATCATAAATATATGATGAATAAAGTTTTTTATCATCTGTTATCAAAAACAACTTTACTTCTGAAAGATCAGACGATTTATTATTCCTATTGCATCTTCCGCAAGCCTGAAAAATTGAATCCAAAGGAGCTATATCTCTGTAAACAACATCAATATCAATATCAACACCTGCTTCAACAAGCTGGGTTGATACAATTATCCTGCTTTGCGGATTCTTTTTGATATCTGAAATTTTATTTATTCTTTCCTTTGGAATTATATTTGATGAAAGATAAACCAGATTGTCTTCAGGAATATGCTCTTTTAAATAATTGAATAAATCAAGGGATGATTTCACGGTATTCATTATAAAAAGTCTGCTTATGTCTGGATTTTGCTGAACATCATGCAGCACAGTTTTTTTAAAGTCATTTATATGAATTTTTTCTTTAAGATTATCAGTATTAAGTTTTATTCTGCTCATAGAATCAAAATAGCTCTTTTTAGATTTGGCCAGTTCTTCAATTTCCTTTTTTTCTTCGGAAAATATCAAAGGCATTGTTGCCGTAACCAAAATAAAATAAATATTAAACTCTTCTGCACAATATTTAAAAATCAGGTTAATAAGCTCCCAATATTTTAAAGGGATAGACTGAACTTCATCTAAAATAACAATAGAGTTAGATAAATTGTGAAATTTTCTTAGGGACTTATTTTTATTAGAAAAAAAAGTATGAAGTAACTGAAAAAAAGTTGTAACAACCAGTTCACTTTCCCAGCCTTCAATATAAAACTCAGAATCTTTTGAAGAATAAATTTTATTTTCGTCCTCAAATTGCCTGATATAACTAAGTTCTGTTAAATGATGGTGCTTGAGGATTAAATCAGATGAAGGTTGGATATTGTTATAATTTAAAACATCTTCAAAAACTTTTGCATTCTGGTCTATTACCGATGTAAATGGAAGACAATAAATTATTTTATTTAAATTTTTATTTTTCTTTAATTTCAAAGCTGTATTTAAAACATTAAGTGTTTTTCCTGCACCGGTTGGAAGATTAAGGGAAAAAAATCTTGAATTCGTATTTAAATTGGACTCAGCTTCCAAATAAGCTTTATTTCTTACAATGGTAAGAATATTATCATCTTCTAAAAATTGTTTCTTATACTCATCTACAGCATTTTCAGGCCATTTTGGAGTTACAGGAATAATTCTGTCATTTAAAATTGCATCACTTTTATCTGCTGTAAGTAAAATTGAAAAAAAATAATTTAAAAGCAAATAATCTTTTATTTCAAGAGTTTTTCTTATTTTAAAAACCCTTTTAATTCCGCCACTATTTGTGTAATTTTCATATTTGTTTTCAAAGTTTTTTTTATTAAAAAATTCTGAATCAAGCTTATCTTTATAAATAAATTTCAATTCATCATAATCAATTTCATTATTGATTTGAAAAATTTCTTCTTTATTTAATGAAGCGGCACACATCTTATCAAAATTTATAAAATCAGCATGATGATACTTAATCAAAATGTATCCAAATACACAAAATTTTTCACTTAAATTTAAAATTTCTTTTGAATAAAAGTAAAACCATAATGCAGATATTTCAGCGTGCCGCTTTAAAGTATCTTTTACTTGTTTACTACCGCTGATGTAATCCTGAAAATATGAAGATGCCTTACCCAGATCATGGAGCAGTAAAACAGGATTAATAAAATTTTCATGTTTTTTATAAATCCCGTTTCTTTTAAAAATATCCATTCCATTTTGCAGCGTACCTTCAAGATGTGTTTTTAATAGTTTCCCAGGATGAGACATCAGCTTACATTTCAATTATATTTTCCTCCATTTCATCTATTTTATAATAATGTTCCATCTCTCCTTTAATCAGACCGCCCTTAATTTCATACAAAAATTCCTTATATTCCTGAACTTCACGGCTGTTTAGATAAATATTTGGAAGAGTACACTGCTGTATCAATGAATCACCAAATTCAATGGTCTTAATTTTAGATTTAGGAACTACTGAAGACATAGAAGCTTTGCCTTGTTTTTCTTCAAGGTTAAATTCACCAAGAAACTTAAAATCACAAATACAACAGCTTATTCCAAGATTTAAAGTATAAACAGACTTATGGAATTTTAAATTTTCTTTAATTTTTGAATACAGTTCAAAATCTTTGTGCGAGAAATAAACCCTGAAGGACGGATCTTTTAAAAATTCAACGTTTGTAGGTTTATGAGCCTCATATCTGTATATTTTGGTTCTGCTCTCCGTTTTTATATAATTCAAAGGTATTTTTACCTTTTTTACAGGATTGTTAATTTTTAAAGATATAAAAGAATTTGCTTTTAAAAAAGACTCTGGGTTTTCTTCTTTTTTAATACCTGCAATAGCCCCCATAATACCTGCAAGAACAGTTCTTGGAGGTATGGAAAAAGTTAAAGGCGACATATTGGTAAAAAATTTTCTGAACTGAGCATAATCACCAAAAATATCAAATACTAATATTTTTTCCGGTATAAAAGTCATATTTATCAGACCTTTCTGTAATTCAGCCCTTCTGAAAGTTCAAACCCTTCAAATTTAACCCTGTTGTTTTGTTTTAATTCAACAGATTCAATTTTATCCTTATTAAACTCAACAATCTTTTTAAGCTCATTAAGATTTAAAATACCATCAGAAATATCCCTTATTTTTTCGTCTGGGAGGTCTGAATCAAAGGATATATATTTATCAAGTTCGCCAATAAAAAAGTTTTCTTCCTTATATTTTACTTCGATAAGCATTTGAGGACTATGTTCAAATTTTGAACGGGAAATAAGGTTTTTAGTCCCTTCCCACATTGCTTTTTTCAATTCTTCAATATCTTCATCTGTAAGCCTGGTTTCTTTAGCGGCATTTTCGTTTATTATTCCGTGAAAACAAATGAGCGAATACGGCAAAATATATTCTTCTCTGAAAGTCTGCTGATTAGCACCTTCTTTCCCTGCAAAAGCACCAGTTCCTTTTATATATTTAACCTGTACTTTATGAAGAGATTTTCCCATTTTAAACTGAACTGGCCCCGTAAAAATTATAGAATCTTTATCCATTGGAATGACACCGCCAAAAAGCCTGATATCTATACATTTTTTTAGTATATCTTCCATCATATCTTTTTTTAAAGAGCCAAAATCTCTAGCTCTTGCTTTTCCGTCTTTTATACCGCCTTTTTCAGAATCTGTTGTTCTGACAAAAATATCTTTATCCTCTTTACCGTTATAACCCATAAAATTAAAAAACTGATCTCTTACAGTCCTTTTAAGTCTTACATCAGTAACAATATTTAAGCCGGTTTCTTCATCAATTCTTGGTTTATTTTCATCGGCAGGGTCTCCATTTGGATTTGCATTTTTTACATCATAAATAAAAAGAAGTTCTCTGCGGTTTTTAATAGTCATTATTTATCTCCTTATTAAAACTACTCTGTTTTTGAATTGTTATTTTTATCAGATTGATTATTTATTATTTCTTTATGAAGGGTCATTCCTACGGCAAAATAAAAACTGATTTCATCATTTGACATGTCATCAAAATTGGATTCCAGAAATAATTTTGAAATGGTTTCTTCCAGTTTTTTATAATAATTTGAGTCATATTGTTCTAATTTTGAAATAATCTCGGGGAATAATTTTTTTATTAATTTGGGACTTAATTTCAGACCATTCAATTTATTTCTAAATGGAGATGCTTCTCTTTTACTATACTGAATATTCAATAATTTTTGACATAAAACACCTTCAAGAAAAACAGCTTTTTTAGCCGGATTATTAAAGAAATCTTTGTGTTCATTAAAAAAATCATTATATTCTGATTCCAATTTATCCTCCTTTTTATTTAAAGACAGATTTATTATGTTTAAATTATTCAAAAATTTTAAAGTCATAAAACTTTTCAAAACAGAAAGACTTATATTTTCATTGTTTGCAAACTTTGTCCTGATAGAGTCAACAATTTTTATCATAAGAAAAGAGTAATCAATTTTTTTTTGTAAAAAAACAGACCTTACTACCTCTAAAAAACTTTTTTCCAACTCGCCCATAAAATCTTTAATAAACTCAAATTTAAACTTTAAATCATAAACATTTTTTGAGCTTTTTAAATTTTTAAAAATATGATTTTCCTCTGCTTTATTCTTAGCATCAAAAATTTGCTTAAACTGAGAAGGATAAACATCCTCAATATTCATTAAAATTTTAAATTCATTATTGTTTTTCTTATAAAACAGCATTGAGTAATTAACTCGATTATCTGTATCTTTTATAATATCTAAAATATCAGTCTTTGAATTAGTTATCGAATTTCTTGTTTGTTCTGACATGCTGAATTTTCCCAAAGCAGTTTCCTTATCTAGAAAGAAATCCATAATCTCAGCATTATCAGGGTGGGAAATTAAAAATTCTGGAATTAAATAATAGCTAAATCCACAAAAATAGTAATTCATGTAATCTTCTATTATTGGCTTAACATCTTTTAATTTAACTGCACATTCGGGACATACAGGATAATTTTTCCATGCTTTTGTTTTATCCAGCCCTCCTGCAATGGGAGCAAACTCAGTTTTGGCAGTATAAAAATTGAATGTACTTACATACCCCCACACTTCTTTATTCTCACTCAAACATACAGAACAAAATTTATTTACTTCTTTAAAAACTTTATTATCAAGCGTGAAATAAGGTGCTAATAAATTTTCCTTTGTTTTTTGTCTAATATCTTTAAAAATATCTGAGTCACCTATATATTTATTATCAATTTTAAGACTCAAAATATAAAGATCCTTATCAGATTTACGCCCCTGCATGGATTCTTTAATTGACTCTTTAATCTGTTCAGAATTCTGTAAAAAAGAATCATACAAGGAAGAAATTTTTTCATCTTCATTATATTTTTGAAGAATGGTTATTATTTTTCCTTTTTTCTTTTTCTCTGAAAAATAGTCTTCATTTTCATTTATATCTTTAAATGTGACAAACACTGATGGAAATTCAGAAGTCCCTCTTGCCGCAACTTTTTTAAAAAAAATTTTTTGCTTGTTTTTTTCAACATTAAATTTTTCTAAATAAATTCCTTTATAATCAAATGAGTTTTCATTTTCCCCTGATTTAAATTCTAAAATAATTACTTCTTCTTCCCTTTCATCTATAACGAGACCGTATGGATTTTCTTCAAAAAATTCATCATCTATATACTCATGGAGCTTATACATTTTATGTATCATGAAAATTCCTTTTTAATTTGAATTTACAAAATTTTTTCCACCATTCCAAAACCTCTTGAAACAGATTTACCAATTCCCACAAAATCAGGAATTTCAAAATTTATCTTAAAAACCCCTTTAAAACCCAACACCTTGTTACCTTTCAAATTTGTATCAATCGGCTCAACATCTACCAATGAATTAATTCTCTCGTTTTCATTCAAAATAATTCCAAGATATTTGCACATAGATAAAACATTTCCTGTAAGAATTTGTTTTAATAATTCTTTTTTTTCAGACATACGAGAACCTCTGTATTTCTTATAATTTTTCTGATTCAATGCAATCCACGGGGTTTTAAACTTATATAAAAAATGTTCCTGAGAATAACCAAAACCAGTTTCTTCAACTTTTAAGTCTTTTTCAAATACAGGGATTATAGTATCTTCAATTTTTATTTCTTCAAGATTCATAAAAATATCTGTAAATACTTCAACCGCTTTTTCGCTTAAAGCTATAATGGCTGGCTTGTTATTAATTATTTTAAATTGTATTAACGGATATCTGTAAATATTTTTACCATCATGAGTATTGTGATTATGAACCAGATCATATTTTTCAAAAAGCCTGCCCACATAACCTCTGAATTTATGAATCTCATTTGGTTTTAAATTAATATCATTTAATGTAAGAGTTGCCTTTTTCATATTAATCTTCCTTATAATTCAAAAAAACTTTGCAAGAATTTCATCATTTACATATTTTTTATCAAAACCCTGGCCAAGCACTCTGATTTTCTTAAAATCTTCCTGACAAAATGGAAAAATATAAACACTGTCTGTTTTTTTAATGATTAATTCATCAAATCTTTCAGCAAGCTCGTCAAATCTGTTCCAGTCAATCCTGCCAAGAAAAACACTTTTTTGAACCCGAGTAAGACCGGATTTTTTACATTCCTTTGCAATCTTTCCTCTTATTTTATCATCTGTAATATCATATATTATCCACACAAGAGTTCTGAGCATAATATTTATCCTTAAAATTCTTTTATATTAAGCCATTTAGTTATTTCTTTTTCGTCATTTAAAAGAAAGTTTGCAAGTCTGTGTGCCTCATGGTTTATAATATATTTTCTTTTTACATTTCTTTTTTTATAACGAATTTTTTCATCCAGATGCTTGAGAAGACTATCTATGACAAAAGGCTTTCCTTGTTGATTAAGGCTTGTACTTTTTGAGGAGACATCAAAATAACTCTCTTTTACTTTTTTCCCTGTAAAAAGATAAACAGATACAGTTTCAGCATAGATTCTAAAAGGTTCTATAAAATCAAAAACAAGTGACTTCTTATTATAATTATCAGTGTGCATAAAACCCACAAACGGGTCAAGACCAGCGATTATACATGCTTTCTCAACCATAGAATATAAGACTCCATAACAATAATTTAAAACTGCATTAAAAGGGTCTTTTGCAGGCCTTCTGGATCTTCCGCTAAACCTATACTTTTCAGGCATTATTTTTGAAACAGTTTGAAAATAAGCTCTACCAGCTGTGCCTTCTATTCCTAAAATCTGGCTCCTTGCTTCGCTAATATTGCTCTTTATTGAAACCAAAAAATCCAAAGAGTTACTTATTGTTCTTATAGGAGTATTAAAAACACTTTCTTTACCCGGCCTTGAATATTTAAGCTTTTTCAAAAACTCAATTTGATTTTCTAATTTTTTCTGAATAAGCTCTAAAACAATATTAATCCCTTTTTCATTTTCAGTAGCTTCAAGCTGTTTTCTTCTAATTAAAGCAGTTGAACCCATTTTAGAAAACCAGACTCTGCCAAGCGGATCACCGTAATTATCAAGAAAAATCACATCAATATTATTTTCTAAAGCCAGGACAATGGACTGAGTTGTTATCATAACTTTATTTGACAAAATTATGGACTCAACCCTTGGTGCGGCAATGTCCATTCTGTCTGTTTCATTCTGTATTCTAAAGCACTCATCTTTCTGCTTAATAATCGTCCCTGGTGAATTAATAATAAGCTGAATTTTAAGCCTCCTGGGTTTTGTTTTTAACCAACCATACCACACAAGCTCTGTCACAGACTGACAGACCCCAAATATTTTTTTAAATTTTTTTTAAGTTTTTCAACTACAAGGTCTTTTAAAAACTTTGGAGACTCAACAACAACGCCTTCGCCATGGCGTAAAACCTCCATCACAAGCTCGGTTGGATTGCTAAAAGGAATTTCTAAAATAAGATCTTTTCCATCATAATATTGGTTTTGATTTTTATGCCAGATTTCGTCTTTGACCCAGTTTAAATTCGGCTCAAAA
The DNA here is from genome assembly GCA_034006035.1 of Desulforegulaceae bacterium. Lineage (NCBI taxonomy): Bacteria > Pseudomonadati > Thermodesulfobacteriota > Desulfobacteria > Desulfobacterales > Desulforegulaceae > Desulforegulaceae bacterium. The sequence goes on along the minus strand of JAVETN010000001.1, from coordinate 96,604 downwards.
AACCTTAATTTTGCAGTATGCTCTGCTTTTCCTGAAAAAACCCCAAACCCGTCTTCCATAAATAAATCTATTTTTTCTTTGGAAAAAATTTTTGCACCTGGTTCAATATTTATAATTTTTATATTTTCAACAGAAAAAACCCTGAATTCTTTGTGTTTTTCACAATAAGCACAAAGATACCAATTGTCTTTATAATGTAATATTCGCTGGGGGTGGAGTTTTCTAAGGCTTTTGCTGCCGCAAGTTCTTTTGTAGTATTGAACTTCTATTATTTCACGGTTGACAAGTGATGAACAAACTTTTGAAAAATCTTTTTTCCTTAAAACTCTTGAATACAAAGGCATGACTTTGATCAAGGATTTCAAATCCTGGGGTGAATGGCCAAGCCCCTTGATTATTTCTTCAATCTTTGAACTCAAAGGATTTATAATTGATGAAATTCCAACTTCCTGATTCTTTTCAATAACCTGAACACAAACAAACAATGCATAAATTTCATCAGGACTCAGCCAAAATCCGGGAAGATCAAATTTTTCAACAGACTCATCATAATAATATCCATTTGCCGATGGATCATATTTTAAAGGTGCTGAAAAATAATAAATAAGGGTTTGCTTGATTCTGTTAACTGTAGACTCAGAACATTCAAGTTCATAAGCAATTTTTTTTAAGGAAGGTCGTCTGCCTGATTTAACAAGCCTGTGAAACCTAAATATCCGTTCTGATTTGTTCATTTAATAATACCGGTGTTTTTTATTTTTTATTTACCAATATTATTCATTAATTGTTAATCAAGTCAAATTTGAAAAAATAATAATCCTATTTGTAATGCCAAACTTATTTCTATTCCTGATTTTTAAATATGCCCTGGCTACTTCTATGAGCAAGCTTATCTTTATACATAAGCTTATCAACATGCCTGATAAAACCATCAGCGTCCATTTTTGACTCAGCCTCATAAATATCATAACCCAAACTAATACTTATATTGTAGGGAAGAATATTTGAGTTATTAAAATCTTCAAATTTTTTCTTAAGTCTTTGTACTATTTCTTTCTTACGACTTTTGTCTTTTAATTTTGCAATAACTACAAATTCATCTCCGGCATATCTTGAAATAAAATCATCTGCTCTAAAACTTTCTGTTAACAAATTTGCAGTTTGTTTTAAAGCTTCATCTCCTTCCAAATGCCCGTAGGTGTCATTTATTTGTTTAAAAAAATCAATATCCAGCATTATTAATAGTATTGATAAGTTTTGTTCTTCTTCTCTTATACACTTTTTTAAATACATATCTAAATGCCGCCTATTATAAAGCCCTGTTAAATAGTCTTCATAAATTTCAACATTTTGTATGTTCAGATATACTATCAGGGAAGATAAAGATGCACTAAGCCAAAGACACGATGCATTAACATTAACTATTTGTAATCCCCCACCCACTGCAGCCAGAATTCCAAACATAAGAAGTGTATAAAAGTTTTTTTTATCCAGATTTTTTCTGTTCCCTATTATAAGGACATAAGTAGCAACAACATAAGAATAATATAATACAGCATTTATCCAATATAAATTCCCACGATTGTATAAATTGTTTTCATCTACAAAAAACACAGCTTTATTATAAACACTGAGAAAAGATAAACCAATAGTTACAACTGCTGGAATAACAGCAAAAGGAATTATTTTCCTAAGTCGTCTTACACTTTTATGAATATATAAATAAGTATATAGAAACCAGACTAAAGGCGGCACAGGTGTAAGAATAAAGTAAATTAATACCAAACTTATATGTATTTTTCTAGGCATTAATTCAGGCGTGCCTTGAACAAAAGTCCTTAATATTTCAAAAACCAAAATTAATGAGATTGAAAATATAAGGAGTAAAAACAGCTTTTCATCAGCTTTTACCTTTTTTTTATCAGGGCTGATATTGAAATAAATTATCAGGCATATTATCAAGCCTATGATGTTGTTTTCTACCACTGCTAAATTGAAAGTCATTTAGATCAACACCTTGTTGTTTTATTCGTTTTTGTCAGCTGGACAATTTATAAGTTCCAGGAATACAAATAATATCTTACTAATTATAGATAGAAATATACAAAAAACAAATTTAACCTGATTTAATCTTAAAAATCAGGAAGTAAGTTAAAAAACTCATCCGCTATAAAGCTTAGAAATAGAATAAATTTTAAATAAATTTTTGAGGATAATCCGTAAAAAATCCACTTACTCCGGCTTTGATAAGTCGTGAAGCTCTTTTTGACTTGTTTACTGTATATGGAATTACTTTTTTGTTTGTGTGTTTCTTATAGTCTTTTATATGTTTTGCTGAAAGATTTCTCTGATCAGGATGCCAGGAATAGGCATTGAGATTTCTTGTCAAACCAATGGGAGGCCTTGGCTCTCCAGAGGTTAAAATCCCAAGGTTTGCAGCTTGGGAAAGATTTCTTAATCTTAAAAGAATTTTATGATTAAAAGATGAAAAAACCACTTGTTCCATCATTCCCTTTTGTTTTACAAGCTCAAGAATCATTGCTTCAGATGATTTTCTATCATCGCCTTTGATATAAACTTCAGATTTTATTTCAATATTTAAAACAGCTCTTTTTTTTACAAGATTTAAAACTTCTTCAAGCCTTGGAACTTTTGTAGAAATTTTACCTGAGCTTAAACGGATGCCAGCATCTGCTTTAAAAAAAATATCTGAAAAAAATTTTTCAGACACCCTCCCAAGGCCTGATGTTGTTCTTTCCAATGTAGCGTCATGGATAACAACAGCCTCTCCATCTTTTGTTGTTCCCACATCAAGCTCAATCATAACACAACCCAAATTAAGAGCTGCAATAAAAGCTGGCATTGTATTCTCGGGAAAAAGAGAAGACAATCCTCTATGGGCTGCAATAACTGGTTCTTTTAAATCAGAAAGTTTCATTTAAAATCCAAACTAATCTGTAAATAAAGGAATTGGCTGAAATTTTTCCACATCAATCAGTCCAAAGTCAGTAAGTTTAAGCTCGGGTATAACTGGAAGGGATAAAAAGCCCAAGCTTATAAAAGGATCTTTTTGATTTGCACCAAGATTGGAAACAGCTTTTAAAACTTCATCAAGCTCAAGAATTACCTCTTCAAGAGATTTTTCTGACATCAGCCCTGCAATGGGAAGAGCAAGCGAAGCAATAACCACTCCATTATCAGCAACTGCAAATCCGCCTTTCATTTCAATTACTTTTGCTGCTGCAGTTTTCATGTCTTCATCGTTGACTCCGCAGGCTATTATATTGTGGGAATCATGGCCCACACTTGAAGCAAAAGCCCCTTTTTGTATTCCAAAGCCTTTTACAAAACCTTTTCCAGTTTTGCCTTTTCCTGAATAACGCTCCACTACACAAAGCTTTAATATATCTCTTTTTATATCTGAAACTGCAAATCCGTTTTCATTTTTTGGAAACTCACAAAACCTTTTTGTTACAACTTGATCTTCTACCACACCAATTATATTTATCCTTTTTCCTTCTTCAGATGGAATGGAAAAATCAAGGATTTCAGGATCAAGGTTCATCAAAGAAGGGCTTTTTTCAGAATGTTTAAATTTCACTGATTCTGAGTAGCTTCCATTTTCAAAAACTTTTTTTCCTGACTTATAAACAATGCTGGGTTTGAAATCAGCCAAATCTTTAAAAAGGATAATATCTGCTATTTTTCCCGGAGCAATTGCCCCCCTGTCAAAAAATTTAAAATATTCGCATGGAGACAAGGTTCCCATTCTGATTGCTGTGCTTGGATCAAGACCAAAAGATATTGCATCTGAAATTATTTCACTTACATGACCTGAAATTAAATCATGGGGATGTCTGTCATCTGTGCACCACATCATTCTTTCAGATGTTTTTTCATTAATTGCAGGAAAAAGGTCATTCAAGTTTCTAGCACAAGTACCTTCCCTTACCATTATTCTCATTCCAAGAGAAAGTTTTTCAAGAGCTTCCTCATGGGAAACACACTCATGATCACTTGCAACTCCGGCATTAACATAAGCACAAAGATCTTTTCCTGTAACAAAGGGAGCGTGTCCATCAACAACTTTTCCAGTTTCAAGACAGGCGTCTATTTTTGCAATAATTTTTGGATCTCCAGAAATAACTCCGGGATAATTCATTACCTCCCCAAGACCTGCAACCCTTGGATTTTTCAAATAAGGCTTTATATCTTCTGCTTCAAGAACTGCTCCTGAAGTTTCCATATCGGTTGAAGGAACACAGGAAGGAATCATAAAAAATATATCAACGGGAAGATCTTTTGATTCAGAAATCATATAATCAATTCCCTTTGTTCCAAGAACATTGGCAATTTCATGGGGATCTGCCACCACAGTTGTTGTCCCGCTTTTTAATACAGCCTTGGCAAATTCAGGAACAGAAACCATTGAGCTTTCAATATGTACATGGGAATCCACAAGGCCTGGAGCTGCAAAAAAACCTTTGCAGTCTATTTCTTCTTTTGCAAAATAATCACCAAAACCTATGATCATCCCATTTTTTATAGCAATGTCTTTTTTTTCAATTTCATCTGTATAAACATTAACCACTTTCAAATTTTTAAGTAAAAGATCTGCCTGGTTTTTCATTTTGTTTAGACCTTGTTTTTATTTAGACGAGATTTTTATTTAGACCAGATATTACAAAGTTTTCAAATTTGCTTAAATTTATCTTTTTTTAAATTTTTTTATGATTTTATTTACATTTTTTATGGCCTGGGCAGTATCTGCAAAAATTGCTTCTCCATTTGAAACAACTTTTTTCCCATTTACATAAACATCTTTAACCTCTCTTCTTGAGGCTGAATAAACTATATGAGATTCAGGAGAATACATTGGATTCAACCCTGGAAGCTGATGATTTAAAACAAGAAGATCCCCGGCTTTTCCAACTTCAATTGAACCTGTTTCATTTTCTATTCCAAGACATCTTGCCGCATCTATAGTTGACATTCTAAGAGCCTGTCTTGCTGAAACAACAGTGGGGTCAAGTTTGTTTACCTTGTGAAGCTTTGCTGCTGTATCCATTTCACTTAAAAGACATAAGTCATTATTGCTGGCAGCTCCGTCTGTACCAAGCCCCACACAAATACCTTTTTCAAGCATTTCAGGCACAGGAGCTATTCCTGATGCAAGCTTCATATTGCTTTCAGGATTATGGGAAACTTTTACATTATGATTTTTTAAAATATCAATTTCCTCATCATCAACAACAACACAATGAACTGCAAGAACATTTTTGTTTAAAAGCCCAAGATCATTTAAGTATCTTACTGGAGTTTTACCTGTTTTCCTAATAACTTCTGAAACTTCTGAAGCTGTCTCAGAAAGATGAATAATTAAAGGGAGATTATTCTTCGTGGAAAGTTCGCTGGCTTTACAAAGATATTTTTCATCTAAAAGATAAACCGAATGAGGTGCAACACATACTTTTACTAAAGGATGGTTTTTGTATTTAAAATAAAGATTTTCAGTAATTTGAAGAGCTTCTTCAGGGGATTTGGCACTGACTGTTGGAAAATTTAAAATCCCTTCCCCAGCAAAAACTTTAATTCCTGAATCAATAGCAGCTTTTGCAACCTGATCTTCAAAAAAATACATATCTGTAAAACATGTAGTTCCTGCTTTAAGCATTTCAAGACATCCAAGAAATGTCCCTGCATATACGTCCCCGGCTTCAAGCAAACCTTCTACAGATTGAATATCACCAAGCCATTCCATCAAGGGAAGATCGTCTGAATAACCTCTTAAAAGAGTCATTGCAGCATGGGTGTGAGTATTTATAAGTCCAGGCAAGATTATTGCCCCTTCAAGAGACTGGGTTTTATCAGCCCTGATATCAAGATTTTTTCCTATGGCGGAGATCTTTCCGTTTTTTAATGCTAAATCTCCATTTTCAATTATTGTATTATTTTCATCTACTGTAACTATTGTACCGTTGGTAAGCAAAAGATCTGCTTTGTCTGTCATTTATCAAATCTTTCTTATTATAATTTTCAAAACCTTTTCAAGTTTGTCAGCTGAGTCTTCGGCTACATCTATTATATCTTCAAGCTTTGCTTCTTCAGGCTCATCTGGGTTATTTATATTTGTTATAATGGACATTCCAAGAACCCTCATCCCTGCATGATTGCCTGCAATAACTTCGCACACAGTTGAAAGACCTACTGCATCTGCTCCTATTGTTCTTAAAAACCTGTTTTCAGCAGGAGTTTCAAGTGAAGGACCTTTAAGACCAGCATAAACACCTTTTTGAATATAAATATCAAGTTCTTCACCTGCTTCAAAAGCAAACTCTCTTAATTCCAAATCATAGGCACAGCTCATATCAGGAAATCTTGGACCCAGATTTTCATCATTTATTCCAACAAGGGGATTTTCTCCTGTAAGATTTATATGATCTTCAATAATCATCAAATCTCCGGGTTTAAAGCTTAGGTTGAGGCCTCCTGAAGAATTTGTAACTACAAGATTTTTTATTCCAAGAACCTGCATCAATCTTACAGGGAAGGAAACCTGAGCTGCTGTATAGCCTTCATAAAGATGAAATCTGCCTTTCATTGCAATTACTTTTTTACCTGAAATTTCACCTAAAATCATTTCCCCTGCATGACTTTCTACAGTTGAAATTGGAAAATGTGGAATTTCAGAATAGGGAACGCTCTCAATCACCTTCATAAAATCAACAGAGCCCCCAAGCCCTGTCCCAAGAAAAATCCCTGTTTCAGCCTCAGCAAAAACATCTTCCACAAATTCAGCTGCTTTTAAAGCTCTGTTATAAATCATTTTTTATCCTTTCCAAGTCAATTGAAGTTTCATAAACAAGTTTTGCAGGGCCTGTCTTAAAAATGTGGTTGTTGGCTTTGTTCCACTTTATATCAAGAGAACCGCCTTTAAGTCTTACCTTTACCTTATCTGAAGTTTTATGATTTAAAACTCCTGCAACAACACAAGCACAAGCTCCGGTTCCACACCCCAGGGTTTCTCCTGCTCCTCTTTCCCAAACTCTTACAAAGATTTCATTTTCAGAAATCACCCTTGCAAATTCAACATTGGTTTTAGCCGGAAAAAATTCATGATTTTCAATGGCAGGCCCAAGTTTAAAAAAAAGAGAATCTTCAATTTCATCATCAATAAAAATAACAGAATGGGGATTTCCCATGGAAACTGCTGTTATTTCCAGTTCTTTACCGCAAACATTAATTTTTTCAGATATAATTTTTTCTTTATCTATAGTGGATGGAATAAGCCCAGATTCAAGAATGGGCTCACCCATATCAACTTTTACAGAATCAACTATCCCGTCAAAATTTATATCAAGAAGGGGAACTATAGATCCTGCTTTGGTTTCAACATTTATAATCTTTTGCATAAATATGGCTTTTTCATAAACATATTTTGCAAAACATCTCATTCCATTACCGCACATTTCAGCTTCACTGCCGTCGGGATTAAATATTTTAAAACCAATATCATGGGTATTTGATCTTACAGCAAAAATAAGTCCATCTGCTCCAAGACTGAATCTTCGATTACAAAGTTTTTTGGCAAGACTGCTATAGTCAATTTCTTTAAGAATAAATGAGCTTCTGTCATCAACAAGAATAAAATCATTCCCGATTCCCTGCATTTTAGAAAGATGGATCCGCATAAATTTTCTCCGCAGACTTTTGCACTTGATTAAAAAGTTTTCAACTTTGCCTTGTAAATGGCTTACAATTTTAAAGTCCCTTTAAAAAATGAAACTCCAAATCTAGATCATTAATTATAATGGATATTTGTATAATTTTCCTTTAAAGTTTTCAACCTCAAGGAAATCTTTTTCAATATTTTTTATATATTCAGGAAGAAGAGGAATTTTTCCCCCGCCTTCAGGAAGATCTATCACATAGTATGGAACAGCCATTCCGCTTATCCGACCCCTTAATTTTTTCATTATGATTATACCTTTTTCAATCTTTGGACGAAGGTGAGATATTCCTTTTATGGGATCAGGATGATGAAGATAATAAGGCTTTATTTTTATTTTTAAAAGATTGGCAAAAAGTTCTGAAAGAGTTTTCCAATCATCATTAACCCCTTTTAAAAAAACACTTTGGCATCCCAGGGGAATTCCAAAATCAGCTGCTGTAAATGCTGCTTTTTTTGCCTGAGTTGTTATTTCCATTGAATGATTAAAATGGGTGTTTATATAAACAGGTTCGTATTTTTTTATGATTTTACATAAATTTTCAGTAATTCTTTGGGGAAGGGTTGAAAAAACTCTGGAATGAATCCTTAAAATAGAATCTTTTTTAATTTTCCTTAAACTTGAAAGAATAAAGTCTATTTTATCATCGGAAAGAAGGAGAGGATCTCCTCCTGAAAGAATAATATCGTCAATTTCTTTATGGGAAGAAAGATAGGCTAAAATATCATCAAATTTATCAAAAAAACTTTCTTCACAAAGCCCCACCCTTCTTTTTCTCATACAATGCCTGCAATAAACCGCACATTTGTTTGAAACAAGAAGAATCACCCTGTTGTCATACCTGTGAATGAGGTTTTTAACCGGGGATAAAATATTTTCTTCTAAAAAAGGGTCATCAGTTCCCAAACCATCCAAAAGTTCTTTTTTATCTGGAATTGACTGAACCCAAATAGGGTCATTAATTTCTTTTATAAGAGAGAAAAAATACCTGTTAATTTTAAAGGGATAAGTTTGATGAACCCGGAAAATATCTGAATTTATATTAAATTTACTGCAAATTTCATCAATTCCCACAAGATCTGACAAACTTTTTGTCCATTGATTTTTTGTTTCCAAAATCTACCTGCCTACTTAAAAAGAAAGCATTATCCAACTAAGTATTTAATTTGTAAAGTCTGGATTTAAACAAAAATATAATGGCGGCCTTAGATCAGCCGCCATCTATAATAATTACTTATGGTATAAAATCTTGTTTTGGTTTTGCAGTTTTTTTATTAGTCTAGAGCAACATTAATTTTCTTTGGCTTTTTTTCTTCAGGCTTTGGAATATCCAAAACAAGAACACCATCTTTGAATTTTGCAGATATTTTTTCCACATCCACATCCATTGGAAGAGTAAACGCCCTATGAAATTTTCCTGAAACCCTTTCTCTTCTATAGTAGTTTTCGTTGTTTTCTTCTGTTTCAGTCTTTTTTTCACCTTTGATTGACAGGACATTGTCATTTACTTCAACATCCACATCTTCCTTTTTAAGACCGGCAAGCTCAGCCTCAATAATTATTGAGTTTTCTGTTTCATAAATATCTGTTGAAGGTCTCCATGCTCCCATTGAACCCTCTTCCATTTCTGAAGGTTCCATTCTTGAAAAAGCATCGTCAAACATTCTATTGATCCTATCCTGAAGACTTACAACGTTTCTTATAGGTTCCCATCTTACAATTGCCATTTCAATACCTCCTTAATTACTTGTTTTGTTATAATAAAATTTATAAACTTTATAAGCTTAAACTACAGCTAGTTATAAAAATTTAATTCCAACTTAAAGTAATCATCATCCCAAAAATGTCAAGTACTGCTTTTTACAACTTATCAGATAAATAACAGGTACTTGGATTAAAATAATGCATTAACTCAACAAGTCAAATAATAGATAGTTAAAACTTTTATATAAAACAGATTGATTATGAAATAAAAATAATCAGCTCTTGAACCTTGTCAACACATTTCCTAAGGGATATTGTTTAATTGAATAAAAAATAATTTTATTATAAGAAAACAATCAATTATATTAAACTTAAACTCCATGCTCAATTGAGCTTGGAACTTTATTTTTAATATTAACAAAGAACCACCAATCCTATAAATGCTGATTTAGGTAAAAACTGTCTTTTGTTTTGTAGATAAATCTGAGACTGTATGAATTTTCACACTGAAAACAAACACATAAAAAAATTTCAACAAGCAAAAGATGGAATCTTCCAGTTGGACTTATAAAGGAGTTTAGTATAATCTAAGACTATGAAAAATGAAAATAAATTAAAAACAAACACGGCCCTTCTTGTAGTAGATGTTCAGGGAAATTTATTTAACTCAATCTTTGAAAAAGAACAGCTAAAAAAAAACCTGATAAAACTCATCAAAGGATTTGAAATTTTAAAAATCCCTGGATTATTTCTTGAGCAAAACCCAAAAGGTCTTGGAAGCACAATAAGTGAAATCAAAGACCTTGGATTCATGCCAAAAAAATTTGACAAAATGACCTTTGGCCTCAAAGGACATGAAAAACTTTTCACTTATCTTGAATCAATCAATATAAAAAACATTTTTATCTGCGGAATAGAAGCTCATGTTTGTGTGATGCAGTCCACAAGAGATCTTATTCAAAAAGGATTTAATGTTCATCTTGTTGCTGACTGCGTATCATCAAGAAAAAAATCAGACTTGGATATTGGCATAAAAAGAATGATTCAGGAAAAAGCAATTATCACCGGCTGTGAATCAGCCTTATTTGAAATGCTTGAAACATGCGAAGCAAAAGAATTTAAACAGATCTTAGAATTGGTAAAATAAAATGAAATTATTTTTAAAAAGCTTAAAGAAAAACTTCTATCTTTTTTTTAAAGACCCTGTGGGAAAACTGGAAATTCAACCCCAGCTTAAAAAAGCCCTTTATGACCTTAATTTTAAAGGTCTTACCCCAATCCAGAAAAAATCACTCCCAAAAGGAGTTCAGCAAAGGGATATTATAGGTCAGGCACAAACAGGAACAGGGAAAACAGTTGCCTATCTTACCATCCTTTTTTCCAGACTTTTAAAATCAAAACCAACCCATGGCCAGCCAAGGTCTCTTATCCTTGCCCCTACAAGAGAGCTTGTTGTTCAAATTTATAATGAATCCGTTAAAATCGGGATATATACAGATTTAAAATCCGTATGCATCTACGGTGGCGACGATATGAACAAACAAAGACAGCTTCTTAAGGAAAATCCAGAAGTTATAATTGCAACTCCAGGAAGACTGCTGGGATTTATGGAAGAAAGAATAATTAATCTTTCAAAAGTTGAAGTTTTTGTAATTGATGAAGCAGATAGAATGCTTGACATGGGCTTTATGCCTGATGTGAGAAGAATAGAATCAAAAATCCCTCCAAAGGGAAAAAGACAAACCTTGTTTTTCAGTGCAACCCTTCCTGAAAAAATTACAAGAATTGCTTTGAACTGGACTGTTAATCCAAAAGAAATCCGAATTGACCCGGAAAATATAACATCCCAAAATATTGAACAAAAAACTTATCTTGCAACAAGTGAAGAAAAGTTTCCCCTTCTTCTAAATTTTGTAAAAAAGAAAAAAGCAAAAAACACAATTGTTTTTACAAACCAAAAATACGTTGCAAAAGAAATTTATGACAAACTAAGAAGATACGGGGTAAATTGTCGTCTTTTAACAGGTGATATTCCACAGAACAAAAGACTTAAAGCCCTGGAAGATTTCCAAAAAGAAAGATCCCATATTCTTATTGCAACCGATGTTGCAGCAAGAGGGCTTCACATAGACAATGTGTCCCATGTAATAAACTATAATATGCCCAACAAAGCTGAAAATTATGTTCACAGAATCGGACGTACAGGAAGAGCTGGAAAAAAAGGCAAATCAATAAGTTTTGCCTGCCAGGAAGATTCGTTTTATATACCCGCAATAGAAGAGTTTACAGAAACAAAGTTCGATTGTGAATATCCCCCTGAAGAATGGCTTATTCTTCCCCCTGCTCCTCCGCCTCTTAAAAAAGCTCTGAAGCAAACAATGGAGATAAAGCCGAAAAAAACAATCAAGCCTTTTAAAAAAAGCCGGATATCAGACAACACTTCCAGACCCAGACCTGTAAATAAAAAAACTCAGCCTGTGAATACCAGAGCTGGATCTCCAAAGCCTGTTGTTAAGAAAAAAATGGCCAAGACAGTTTATAAAAACGGTAAAATGGTTAGGATTGAACAATAAAAAGGCCTTTTATGTACAAATCTCTTTTATTAAGCAATTCTTCAATGCCAAAAGCCCCATATCTTCAATGGTGCAAAGAAATTTTAAATGATTTTTTAAAATCAAGAAAAAATATCATATTTATTCCCTATGCTGCTGTAAGATTTTCCTTTGATCAATATGAAGATATGGTTTTAAAAGCTCTTTCCATGGATAAAAAAAGGTTTAAATCAATTCATGGGTTTGCAGAAAAAATCAAAGCCATCAAAGATTGTGATTCTGTGGTTATAGGCGGCGGAAACACTTTTGTGCTTAAAAAAAGACTTGAAGATGAAAATATATTTAGCAAGCTCAAGTCAAAAATTTCAGAGCCTGATTTTTTATATTCAGGCTGGAGTGCTGGAGCAAATCTTGGCGGGATTTCCATTAAAACAACAAACGATATGCCCATAGTTCAACCCCTTGACTTTCAAGGCCTTGGCACTGCAAACTTTCAAATCAATCCCCATTACACAGATCTTTTATTTGAAAATCACGGAGGAGAAACAAGGGATGAAAGACTGACTGAATTTTCCATCCTTAATCCCGGAGATTTTTGTGTTGCCATCCCTGAAGGCAGCGGAGTTTTTGTGGAAAAAAACAAAAAGAATTCAATGTATTTTGGAAAAAAACCTGGAAAGATTTTTTTCAACGGTAAAATCCATAAACAAATAAAAGATCAGGAAAATTTCATAACCACAAACCATAAAAACACCAATTAATTTCCTGAAATTATGGATAAAAAACACCAGCCTCTTGAAAAACTATAATTGTAATTTATATTTTAAACATTAAATATTAAAATAAGCCTTGCAGGAAAGATCCATCCTAGAAACAAAAGCTCAAACAAAAGGAGCCTTGTAAATGAGTTACATAAAAATCATCTTTGGTAACCCAGTCAACTGCACTAAAAGTAGCAGCTATCAAACGTTTCAGACAATAAATCCAATGTTTTCCTTTGAAGACAAATGGAAACCCCAAATGGATATTTATGAAACAGAAGAAGAAATCATTCTCACCGCTGAAATCTCAGGAGTAAAAAAAGAAGAGCTTGAAATTGAAATTGATAAGAAAGCCGCAAGAATAAGCGGAATAAGAAGGCCGATAATGCCAACAAAAGATGCCAGATACAGACTGGCTGAAATTCAATACGGTAAATTTGAAAGGGTTATTTTTCTTCCTTCTCAAATAGACACAGAAAAAGTATCAGCTTCCTATCAAAACGGTTTTTTACATTTAACAATGGGAAAAGTTTCAACAAAAACATTTCACTCCATAAAGATTGAAGAAGAGAAATAAGTTATTAGCTTAGACATATGCCTGTATTTCTGTCTGAACTGGAAAAAATTAACCCTGGAGGTAAAAATATGCAGGAACAAAAGCCATCTATAGAATTAACTAAGCAGGATCTTCCTGCTAATATACCCATAATGCCACTGATTGATGTTACATTATTCCCAAAAATGGTACTTCCCCTGATTGTAAAACACGAACAGGGAAAAAAGCTAATAGACGATGCCATGGCTTCAAACAGGCTTGTGGGCTTTATTGTTTCAAAACAAGGAAAAGAGGTAGAAAGCCCCACTGCTGACGATCTTTATGAAATAGGCTGTGGAGCAATCATACTTAAAATGGCAAAATCAGAAGACGGAAAAATTCAACTTCTTGTCCAGGGAGTTAAAAGATTCCGCCTTAAAGAAATTACAAATCATGACCCTTATATAACTGCTGATATTGAACAAATTGAAGAGCCCACTAACAATGACAAGGAAGTCCAGGCTATAAGCAACAACCTTTTGGAACTTTACCAAAAAATAATAGAATTGTCTCCCGGACTTCCCCGGGAAATGATCCAGCTTGCAAAAACCATTGAAGAACCAGCTGTACTTGCTGATATGATTGCTTCAACTATTAATGCAACACCTAAGGAAAAACAGGGAGTTCTTTCAATAATAGACCTTAAAAAACGTCTAAAAGAAGTTACCAAACTTGTAAATTATCAACTTGAAATTTTGCAGATAGGTTCAAAAATTCAGTCTCAGATAAGAGAAGACATGAACCAGAAACAAAAAGAATATTACCTGCGTCAGCAATTAAAAGCAATCCAGCAGGAACTTGGGGATACAGATGATTTAAATCTTGAAATTGAAGAATACAGAGAAAAAATAGAAAAGGCCAATATGCCTGAGGAGGCAAATAAGGAAGCCGAAAGAGAGCTTAAAAGGCTTTCAAGAATGCATCCTTCGTCTTCTGAATATACTGTTGCATCAACCTATCTTGACTGGATAACTGCAATTCCATGGGATGAATCCTCAAAGGATAATCTTGATATAAAAGCAGCCAGAAAAATTCTTGATGAAGATCACTTCGGCCTTGATAAGCCAAAAAAAAGAATCATTGAATATCTTGCTGTAAGGAAACTAAAACCTGATTCAAGAGGTCCAATAATCTGCTTCTCAGGACCTCCGGGCACAGGAAAAACCTCTCTTGGAATGTCTATTGCCAATGCTCTTGGAAGGGATTTTGTAAGAATTGCCCTTGGAGGAGTAAGGGACGAAGCTGAAATACGAGGCCACAGAAGAACTTACGTAGGAGCTTTGCCAGGAAGAATAATTCAGGGAATAAGAAGGGCCGGAACAAACAACCCTGTGTTTATTCTTGATGAAGTTGACAAGCTTGGCAATGATTTCAGAGGGGATCCTTCTTCTGCACTTTTAGAAGTGCTTGATCCTGAACAAAACAATGCTTTTGTAGATCACTACCTTGATGTTCCCTTTGATCTTTCAAAGGTTATGTTTATCACAACTGCAAATGTGGTTCACACCATTCCTCCGGCTCTAAAAGACAGAATGGAAATAATTGAGCTTTCAGGATATACTGAAGATGAAAAATTAAATATTGCCAACAAATATTTAATTCCCAGACAAAGAGAGGCCCATGGACTTAACTCAAAACAGGTTTCTTTTACCCAGGGTGCTGTCAAACATATAATAAGCGATTATACAAGGGAAGCAGGACTTAGAAACCTGGAAAGAGAAATAGCATCTGCAATAAGAGGGGTTGCAACTCAAGTTGCCCAGGAAGAAGTAAAAGAAGTAACAATAAAAGTAAACAATCTCTCAAAATATCTGGGCCCTGCAAAAATATCTCCTGAATCAAAACCAAAAATTGATTCTCCGGGAGTAGCCCTTGGTCTTGCATGGACTCCTGCAGGAGGGGATGTTTTATTTGTTGAAGCTGCTGCCATGGAAGGCAAAAAGGGACTGATACTTACAGGACAAATGGGTGATGTAATGAAAGAGTCTGTAAGTGCTGCTTTAAGTTTCATAAGAGCAAACAAGGAAAAACTTGAGATTCCTGATAATTTTTTTGAAGAGCATGAGCTTCATATTCATGTGCCGGCAGGAGCAATCCCAAAAGATGGGCCCTCAGCCGGAGTTACTATGCTTTCAGCTATTACTTCCCTTGCTCTTGGCAAAAAAACAATAAAAGACCTTGCAATGACAGGAGAAATAACATTAAGAGGGGAAGTGCTCCCTGTTGGGGGTATAAAAGAAAAAGTTCTTGCTGCCCATAGAATAGGGATAAAAACCCTTATTCTTCCCAAGGATAATGAAAAAGATTTAGATGAAATACCAAAGAAAGTAAAAAAAGAAATAAAATTTCATTTTGTCAGAAAAATGATGGATGTGGTTAAATTGGCAATAGAGCAATAATATCAAATCAAACAAACTGCCGCATCCTTAAGAAGCTTATCTCTAATTTTAAGGATGCGGATTTTTTATTATGAAAACAAAAATCTTTCTAACTTGTATGATAGCTCTTTTTATTTTTACTTCTTGTGCTTCTAAACATGAAAAAAACAATAAAGGCACTTCCTATTATGTTTTTGGGAAAAAATATACTACAATAAAAAGTGCAAAAGGATTTAATCAGTCAGGCATAGCCTCGTGGTATGGTAAAAAGTTTCATGGCAGAAAAACAGCCAATGGAGAAACCTACAATATGCACTCAATGACCTGTGCCCACAAAACCCTTCCCTTTAATACAAAGCTTGAAGTTGAAAATCTTGTAAACGGAAAAAAAATCATCCTAAGAGTAAATGACAGAGGACCTTTTGTAAAAGGCAGGATTATAGATCTTTCATATAAAGCTGCCAAAGAACTTGGGATAGACATTTCCGGAACTGCCCCGGTAAGAATAAAATCAGTAAAAAAGGCAGATTTTAATCATGGTGAATTCACTATTCAAACAGCTTCATTTGCCAATTATGACAATGCGGTCAATTTTAAAAAAACTCTTTTAAAAGACTTTAACCATGTGTTTATTCTCCAGACAAAAATAAACGGACAAACATTTTACAGAGTCAGAGCCGGAAAGTTCAACACTCTTGAAGAAGCAAAAATAAACGAGACCAAATTAAGAAAACAAGGCCATTCAAATGCTTTTGCAATGGCCCTTGACTAAAAAGGTTATATTATTATGAAAAAAAAACCTGTAATTTTTATTGATAGAGATGGGGTAATCAATTTTGACTCTCCTGATTATATAAAATCTTGTGAAGAATTGTTTTTTATTCCCGGAAGTATTGAAGCAATAGCAAACCTGAGTAAACTGGGATATGAAATTTTTACAATTACAAATCAGTCTGTAATTGGAAGAAAAATGGTTACCATGGATGGGTTAAGGCAAATATTTGATAAAATGCTTGATTCAGTAAAAGAAAACCAAGGAGAAATTAAAGAAATATTTTTTTGCCCTCACATTCCCAGTGACAATTGCCAATGCAGGAAACCAAAACCCGGCCTTTTTTTCCAGGCAAAAGATAAATACAATCTTGACCTTTCAAATTCAGTAATGATAGGCGACAGTTCAAAAGATATCATTGCAGCTGAAAATGCAAATATAAAATTTAAAATTCTGGTTTTAACAGGAAACGGGAAAAAATCTCAAAAAGAACTTGAAGAAAAACAAATAATTCCAGATTATATTGCAGACAATCTTTTTGATGCCCATAATTGGATAATTAAAAACACAGGCTCTTAATGATAACTATCTCCGGAACAGTTTTAAATGTTACTTTTCATAATCCTTCCAATGGATACACTGTTGCCAAATTAAAGCAGGCTGAATTTTCATCCACAACCAACATGGTTGGAATCATGGATGAAATTTTCCCTGGTGAAAAGCTTGAAGTTACAGGTAAATGGGAAGAACATGAAAAATTTGGGGAACAATTCAGGGTTCATTCATATGAATCAATTCTTCCAGATACTGAAGAAGAGATAATTAAGTATTTAACTTCTGGAATTATCAAAGGAATAGGCGAATCAACTGCTTCAAAAATAGTGGATTTCTTTGGAACTTCAGCAATTTCAATCATTGAATCAAGCCCTGAGTCTTTAGCAGATGTTCCCGGAGTAGGAATAAAAAAAGCTGAATCAATTGCAGCCGCCTGGAAAAATCACAGCTATGCAAGACAGCTTCGCCAATATCTCCATGAAGCCGGACTTCCCTCTGAATACACTCCCCAGATAATTTTAAGATACGGTTCCTTTTCTCTTGATGTAGTAAAAAAAGATCCATACAGAATTGTAAAAGAAAATCCATATTTTAATTTTGAAATAATTGACAGGCTGGGCCAAAAAGCCATGATTGAGCCTTTTGACAAATCAAGAATTTCTGCTGGAGTAGTCTGTGTTCTTGAAAAGGCTTCAAACAACGGTCATTGTTTTCTTGAAGTTGAAGAGCTAAAACTTAAAACAAAAAGACTTACAGGTTCAAATAACGAATCAATTGAAAATTCAGTTGAAAGCTTACTAAATGAGTCTATAATAATTAAAGAAATTATAGATTCAAAAGAAGTTATTTATCCTTTCCACCTTTACAGGGCTGAAAAAGGAACTGCTGATAAACTTAATGCACTTTTTGAAATCCCTCCTGAAAAACTTCCAATAACTGATGATGAAATAAAAGAAATCACAGCAAGTTATCTTGGAGTAATTCCCTCCAATGAACAATTTGATGCAATCAAAGGAATTATTGAACAAAAAGCAGGGATAATAACAGGAGGCCCCGGTACTGGTAAAACAACTCTTATAAAAGCACTTTGCAAAATTTTTCATCATCTTAAAAAAAAAACCGCAATTGCAGCTCCAACAGGAAGGGCGGCAAGAAGGCTGAGTGAATTAACAGGGCAAAAAGCCGAAACCATTCACAAGCTTTTAAAATTCAATGCCACAACTGAAGAGTTTGACAAAAATGAATCAGAGCCAATTGATGCAGATGTTATAATCATTGATGAATCATCAATGATAGATATAATTTTATGCTACCATCTTTTAAAAGCAGTAACAATTAATACCAGAATAATTTTTGTAGGTGATATTTTCCAGCTGCCTTCTGTGGGCCCGGGTAATTTTTTGTCTGATATTATAGGATCTTCAAAAATTCCTTCTTTTACCCTTACAACAATTTTTAGACAGGCAAAACAAAGCCCCATAATAATGAATGCCCATAGGGTAAATTCAGGAAAACTTCCTATTAAGGACTCAAACGACAATGAATTGTCAGAATTTTATTTCATAAGAAATGAAAGTCCTAAAAAAGCAGTTGAAACAATAGTGGAGCTTTTAACAAAAAGAATTCCTAAAAGGTTTGGCCTTGATCCAATGGAAGAAATCCAGGTAATAACTCCCATGCATAAAGGAGAAACAGGAACTTTTAATCTCAACAAAATTCTCCAGGAAAAACTCAACAAATCAAAAGAAAATATAAAATCAGGATCAAATATTTTTAAAAAAGGTGACAAGGTAATGCATCTTGTAAACAACTATACAAAAGAAGTTTTTAACGGTGATATTGGAAGAATAAAATCTGTAAAAATTAAAGATGAAATTGTTGAAGTTGCCTACCCTGATTATTCTGAGCACAAAATTGTTGAATACAGCTTTGATGAACTTGAAGAACTTTCCCTTGCCTATGCAATTTCAGTTCACAAGTCCCAAGGTTCGGAATATCCAGCAGTTATACTTCCCCTGATGACCCAGCACTTTCCACTTTTACAAAGAAACCTTTTATATACTGGAATGACAAGGGGAAAAGCCCTGCTTATTATTGTGGGAAGCTCAAGGGCTATGGAAATTGCAGTAAATGAAAATAGAGCATCCAAAAGATATTCACACTTAAAACATAGACTCTGCTCTGTTTTAAACTGATATAATCTGATAATAGGCAACTAAAACTAAAACTAAAATTATTTAAATTCTGTTGATGTACAAGGAATTATCAAATGAACAAAACTATCTGGCTGCTTCAGATAACAGGATTAACAAGCCTGGCTGGTTGTATAATTTTATTTTCTCTTAAAAAAACAGAAACTTTTCTTTCAAATAAAATCTTTAGCCACTTTTTTTATTTTCCTTTTGCATTAATTCTTGGAATTGGAGGAACCTTTTTTTTAATCTTTTCTATTATTGGCTACAAAAAAAATAAGAGTGAAAAAGAAAATATAGATATGTCCAAAATACTTTCAAAATACAGCGGACAAATTACTTCAAAAGAGTTTTCCCTGGAAAGCGGAATAAGCCCTGAAGATTCAAAAGTTAAGCTTGACAAAATGTATAAAAATGGAATTTGCAACCTTCAGGTAACTGAATCAGGAATTGTAATCTATTATTTCCCTGATTTTGAGCCTGAAGCTGTGGTAAAAATATCTTAGGTTGAAACTTAAAAAATCAATTGTAAATTTGAGTTAATTTATAATTAAGCATTTCTTTTTAAAACAAAAAATACTAGATTGACACTTAATTGAAAATCAAAATTTTTATTCAATTAGATTGAACTATAACCTCCTATTGAGGCTGATAATTATGAACAAAACAAATCTTTTAGCTGGATGTTTATGCCTTGGAGCCGGAATCATGTATTTATTTGGGATGTTGGCTGAACTTATGCAACAAGAATCAAACCTTCACACCATAAATCTTTATGAACTTCTTGGAAAAGAAAAAACTTTGTGGATAGCAAATCTTCCATCTGAAATTGTAACAAACGGCCTTGATAAAATTTTCAATCTTCAAATTTATATACTTTTATTGATAGCCGGAGGAATAGTTTTTATTTTCAATGGAATTTTTAGAAAGAACTAGAAATATCAGTCAAAAATTCATCCCCGATAGGAAGATTAAAAAAACACACTGATTTTAATTAAATTCCAGATAAAAAACAAAACCTTTTATCTTCAAATTAATTATTTTTTTGACACTCCAAGCTTTTTAGTCTATTTTTTGCAAAAATAAAACCTGACCAACAATCGGTATGAAATTATGTTTTTCTTTCATTTAAAAGAATTGATAAAAAATTAATTTCAGAAATTCAGGTTTTTTTTAAGGGTTAGTTTTTAGTTGCCAGGGTTAAAATGGACATAAATCAATCCACAGCTAATTAAAAATCTTTTCAAGTTTATCGCGAACACAAATTAATACAGTAAGTGAATAAAATTTAGTTAAAACACAGCTTAAACAAGGGGAATGTCTATGATAGTTGGAATTCTAAAGGAAATAATGGCTGAAGAAAACAGAGTCGCAATGACTCCTGCCGGTGTTGAAATAATGAAAAACAACGGGCACAAAGTACTGGTGGAAAAAAATGCCGGAATTGGAAGCGGATTTTCAGATGAAGACTATAAAAGAGCCGGAGCAGAAATAGTTGACAGCCCAAAAACAATTTATGAAGCTTCCGAAATGATAATGCATGTTAAAGAACCTCAAGTTTCAGAATATGAGATGATAAGAAAAGATCAGATATTTTTTGCATATTTTCATTTTGCAGGAAACGAGTCTCTTACCAGGGAAATGCAAAAAAGACGCCCTGTTGCAATAGCTTATGAAACAATTGAAAATCCTGACGGAAGTCTTCCCCTTCTTACTCCAATGAGTGAAGTTGCCGGTAAAATGTCAACCCAGGAAGCAGCCAAATACCTTGAAAGTGCCCAGGGCGGAAGAGGGGTTTTAATGGGAGGAATTGCAGGGGTAACTCCTGCAACAGTGCTTGTAATAGGCGGAGGAATAGTTGGTACAAACGCAGCTCTTATGGCCTGCGGACTTGGAGCACAAGTCTATATTCTTGACATGAACCTTCAAAGACTGAGAAAACTTTCTGAATTTATGCCCAAAAATTGTTTTCCCCTGATGAGTTCACCTGCAACAATAAGAGATCTTGCAAAAAAGGCAGACGCAATAATCGGAGCAGTTCTTCTTCCAGGTGAAAAAGCTCCAAAGCTCATTGATGAAGAAATACTTAGAACAATGAAAAAAGGTGCTGTTATTGTTGACGTTGCAATTGACCAGGGCGGATGTTTTACCACATCAAGGCCTACAACCCACGGCAATCCTACTTATGAAGTTGAAGGAATAGTTCATTATTGTGTCCCTAATATGCCTGGTGCTGTACCAAGAACATCCACAATGGCACTTACCAACGCAACCCTTCCCTATGCAGTTGAAATTGCAAATAAAGGCTGGAAACAGGCGGCAATAGAAAATGATTCAATCAAGCCCGGAATAAATATGGTTGACGGAAAAATAACTTTCAAAGGAGTTGCCCAGGCTTTTAATCTTGATTATACACCCATTGAAAACTTTCTTTAATATAAGACTTTCAATAAATTTGAGCATCCAAAGGCCGGAAAAATCTCCGGTCTTTGGATTTATAACTAAAAAGCCTTTAACAAAACCCATTAAAATTTATTGCTTCATAATCATGGCCTATCACAATAAATCTAGAATCCCTGCCTGACATTTTCCTAAAAACAAACTTATCAAAGTCAGGATTTATAAAATACTCGTTGTTCTGGATAAACCCAATAATTATAAAAGGCAGCTTTAAATCCAAATTGATTTCGTAAATTTCATAAAAACTTTTATCTTTTAATTCTTCAGGAACTTTTACCAAAAAAATCTCCGGAGTTCCCTTTCCAGAAGTAAGAAGATTGTCAAAAATTTCTATCACCCCCGGATTAAAGGAGTTTTGGGCAAGAAGCTTTTCGGTCATGTCCCCAAGGCACACAGCTTCATTTATAATATTAAAATCAATAAACTCCCTGTTTGATGAATTAAGAAGCTCCATTACAGTGTGAACTGCGGGATTTATAGTTTCAATTGCCATGGCTGTAAGTGCAGAAGGTGCATCAGCATAATCTCCATAATTTGGATCCGACAAAATAATTGCGGCTCCGCAATCTCTTACCCCGGCCTGTTCAAGAATTTCTTTTTTTACCGGGCTGCCGTAGATAAACCTTAAATTCTCACCTTCAGAAGGACACCATTCCGGATGATTTTTTATTATATTTTCATCTTGAATTATTATTGTAAGCTTAAAATATCTTTCCCTGCTTCCGTACAAAAGCTCATCAGCGATACTTTTCAAATTTGAATTTACATTACAGATAATAACATTGTTATTTTCAAGGCTTTTAAAAGAAGAGTTTATACAGCGGTCATCAATGCAACTAAAAGCATTACTTGTAAAATATTTAAGCTTTTGTTTTTTCTTTTTCTTAACCTTTCGTCGCTCTGGCTCAAAGTTTGGTTCTTCATAAGCCAAAACAATAAGGTAATCAGATGACTCAATTTCAAGGTCAAAATATTCATTGGGTTTAGAATGGTCTAAGCAAGGATTGATTTTTAAATCATAAAGGCCTATGTTTTTATTGTACTTATATACTCCAACAGGAATACTTTTCTTTTTTTCATTTAAAAAGAATTTCTGAACTTTATTAAAACTTGTTGTTCCAAAAAACTCTGGAAGCTTTACCCTGTAAAATTCACATGAATCAAACGAAAAAGTCATTAAAGAGCGATAAATTTCCGTTACTCCTGGGTTTAAAACTCCTTGGCTTATAAGTTTTTCAGAATAAACCGAGCTTACAATAAAATCTGTGTTATCCATTACTTTTGCAAACTTCATACTGCTGAGAAAGTTTAGCTGAACAGTGATTGGAACCATTTTATTAATTGAGTTAACAGCAATGGCCTTCATAAGACAATTGTGATCTGATGAAACACTATTTGCTGATTCTTTATTTTCTGAAAGCACAATTACTCTTTTTGCTAAATCTATATCTGACTTTTTTAAAACTTCAGGGTTAAGAGGATCTCCTTTAAGAGCAACAACATGTTTATAAACAAAAGGTATTGATATCGGTATTTGATCGGCAAGATCACAAACAGCAAGAATATAATATCTGCCCCCAAAAGCACTGTAGAGCTGGCGGATCAAATAATCAAAATGAGTGTTATGTCCTAAAATAACAATATGATTTTCCATAATTGAATTAACAGGCTTTAGCCTTACTTTGCCCTTCCTGTTGAGTTTTCTTACAAGAATAGACACTATTTCAGCTGTCAGCATACCTACTACACAGACACCTGCAATCATAAAAAATGTTATCACGACTCGCCCAACAAGAGAGATAGGTTCCTTTTCCTCAATCCCTGAGAGGAGCACAATAACCATATGCCAATAAGAGTCCCAATAGTCACTGAAAGGCCCTTCAACTCCTGAGAACTCAAACTCTATAAAATACAAAATGTTTGCCCCTAGAACAAGAGCTAAGGCAGAAATAATGAGGAGATGATAAAGGTTATCAAGCTGATATTCGTCTCTTAAAACAGAAAATTTATTTTGCAGATTGTTAAGGTAATCGTAAAGATATGCATTATATCTTACAAGTCTTAAAAGCCTTAAAAATCTTGCCATTCTAAAAAGCCTGAACATCATGAAGTTTGTGCTCAGCAACAAAAGTGAGGGGAGAATTGCCAGAAGATCTATTACTGCATAAAAAGAAAATGGGTACTTTAATTTATTTTCTGAAAATGACCATCTAATTAAGTACTCAATTGAAAAAAGAACAGCAAAAAATATTTCAATTTTTATCCATACGCTTCCATAAGACGGAAAAATATAATCTATGGGAATAATTAGGCAAGATAAAATTATACATATAAGAATAAAAATTTCCGCGGTTATTTTTACTGATCTCACAGCTTAAAATCCTTTAAAAAAGTTTAACTTAAATTTCAAACAAAAAGTCTACCATAAATTATAATTTTTAAATCAATATTTTTATCTAAATTTTTTACCTCAAGTTAAGTTTAAACAGCTATTCGATTCTAAGATCAGTAAAACCATAGAAAATCTTTATAATCTCCTGTTACTTATAAGAGTTTTTAAACTTATAAGCAAAAAAACAAAGCTCTGAACCCCGTTTTTTAGTAGCCCAGTTTAAAAACTATTATTTCAATTTAAAAGCTTCTTTTTTTCTAAAATGTTACCCCTGGAATCAACTTTTATAAAGCCAATGCCCTTGTTTTCTATTCTCTTTAAAGAATATTCCTTTACAAAAAATCAAAATACTGAATACTTATAAAAACAATTTCAATATATTATCTAATAAAGTATTGATGGAAACCGTTTTATGAGAACAAAAATTCTTCTAGCTGACGATGATCCCATGATAAGAGAAATGCTTCAAATAGTTTTAACCAAATTTGAATTTGAAGTAACAACAGCAGAAAATGGAAAACAGGTAGTTGAAATATTAAAAACAAACCCCAGATTTGAACTTATAATTCTAGACATAAACATGCCTGAATTAAATGGGATTGAAACAGCAAAACAAATAAGAAGCTCTAAAAATCCATTAATAAAAAACATACCTATCATAGCCATGACAGGCTACCAGGAAGAAAATGAAATAAACTCCATTATCAACTCAGGAATAAACAATTATATAGCAAAACCTGCAAAGCCTGCAGCCTTGATAGAAATAATTGAAAACAGCCTGGGAAACTCTTCTGGTTTTAATAAAGAAATTAAAAAACAAAACTTTGAAAATTCATCTGACAAATCTGTTTTTGATGTTTATGAGCAAGATGAAATAGATATTAAAAAAGGAATTACTTATTTAGGGGACAATTTTAATATCTTTAAAAAGCTTTTAATTAAATTTTATAAAAACTACACAGGCTATGTTGATAAAATGAAAGTTCTTATTGAAAATAAAAAATATAAGGATTTAGAATTTACTCTTCACAAACTTAAAGGTGTTTCAGCCCAGATCTGTGCAATTAAGCTTAACAAAGAAACAATAGAGTTTGAAAACTTGATCAATAAAAATCCAGACCTAATTTCCCTTGAATCAATAGCCTCCCTTGAAAAACATTTTATAAAAACCATGGAGGTCATTGAAAAAATATTTCAGCCTGAACCCAAAAGACAAATTGAGGAAAGCCCTGAAATATTTAAACAGGCAGATCCCATGGCTATTAAAAACAATTTGTTAAGGCTTGCCACCTACCTGAAACAAAAAAAGACAAATGATGCTGAAACAATAATATATGAATTAACCAGATCAAAGTTAAATGAAAATCATCTCAAAGTTTTAAAAGAAATAAAATTTTTCACAGAAAACAATGATTTGGACGCTGCCTTTTTAAAAGTGAAAAAGTTTTTGAATTTATTATAGTCACAATTTTTATCGAGCATTAAAACCTTGTCATCTTTCCAGGTTTTAATTTCTTTGAATACCTAAACAAAAGACTTTATTTTTTTACAAAATTTTTCTCAAAGTTTGAAATAACTTTGTCTTTGCTGTATGTCATTCTAATATCTCAAGATTCAAATTGAGCTTAACTAAACTCTTTATTCTTTCTCTATCATCCTATAAGTTTTGAGTTTACCAGTGAATTGATAAAAGGAAAGTCAGATGAACAGAATTGAAAAACTTCAACAAATGTATTCAGTCCATGAAAAATGGATAAAAAACAATAATTTTTTTTGCAGCAAAGGCTGTGATAAATGCTGCACAATAAACATAGCTGCAACATCTCTTGAAGCAGAGCTTATAATGGGCAAAATCAGCTCCAGTCTTAAAAAAAAGCTTGAAGACTATCTTGACTATGAAAGATTTATGCCTAAAACAACAATAAATGCCATTGCAAACATTTCCATGACTGACCAGGATCTTCCCGAAGAATACATCCCTGAAACAAATATCAAATGCCCTTTTTTGTATGAAAATCAATGTATTATTTATGATATAAGACCACTGGCATGCAGAGTCCAGCTTTCATTCGAAGATTGCTCCAAATCAGGTGTTTCTGAAATCGATGAAAAAACAATGTCAATAAACAATCTAGTTCAGCAATTTGTAGAGCTTTTAGATTACGATGGGTTAAGCGGAAATTTGATAGATCTGATTGTTCACGGTTCCAACCCTCTTTTCACCTCAAAGTTTGTTGAAAACCAGACACCAGGAGCAGTTATGGTTCCCCCTGAATATCAAAACGAATTGAAAAAACTTGTAATGGAGCTTAATTCAATAATCAAAAACAATTGAGCAAAGGAACAAGGTTTTAATTTAAAAAGACTTCAGCAGCTTATAGTATAAGTCTTAAAATCTGATAATAAGGCATTTTTCAGATATACGAAATAATTAAAGGGAATTTGACCCCGGAAATCTTAAATATTTTCCAAAAACCCAAATTCCCTTATTAATTTACTGTTTCAGATAAATTTTAATCAGGTTTGACTTTTTACAACCAGCTTATTTTGCCACTTGTTTATAAAGTCTTAGAACCTTGGGCATTACTTTGTTTCTACCACTGTTTTTTGCTCTATACAAAAGCTTATCAGTATTTTTAACCAGCTCCTCTGATGTTTTTGCCCTGGCAAAAGAAGAAACCCCGAAACTTGAAGTAACAAAAACAGGGTGATTATCTATAATAAAAGGCTGAGCTGCTATTTCTTCTCTTAATCTATCTGCAAGGACTGCTGCTTTTGACTCTTCAGTTCCAGGAAGAATAACTGCAAACTCCTCTCCTCCATACCTGAATAAACTGTCTTCTGTTCTAATCATTTTTTTTATTCTTCCTGAGATCTCCTTTAAAATCTGATCTCCTGAATCATGTCCGTAAGTGTCATTAATTTTTTTGAAATAATCTATATCAAACATAACAAGACTGAAATCTTTTTCATACCTCCTGCAAAAAGAAAACTGCCCTTCAAGCTTTAGATTAAACTCTCTTCTATTATAGCATCCTGTAAGAAAATCAATGGAAGCTGCATCTTCCAATGATTTCATTTTTATAAAAGAAGAAACCGCATTTTCAAGACCTGTCACCATATCAGATATAATTTCACCATGGTATTTCCCAATTATTTTTTTACCAGGTAAAATATAAAGCTTTGCTTTAAAATTGGTTCCATAAAACTCTTTTCCAAGCAATGATTTTTCAAGACTGTTTTCTTCAAGAAAACCTGTTTTTGATGAATTAATAGAATGAATTTCCAGGTCTCCATCAAAAGAAAAATCTTTTCTTACAATGCTTTCAATTCTAGCCTTGAAAACTGAAGGTTCAATCCAGACCATTAACTTATCTTTATCTTGAACAGCAAGTCCAAAAAATTCATGAACAAAAATATCAGAAATGCATTTTGAAAGCTCTAAAGTAATCTCTTCAAAATTTACTGCTTGATGTATATTTATAAGGTATCTGTTAAGCCTTTTTAAATCTTTTATTCTTGTAAAATTTAAAAAACTAGGTAAAAAAAACTCTGAATTGGTTCTTAAATATTTTTTGTTCATAAAAGCTCCTGAGTTTTGCATTTAAAGACTATTATACAAAACTCATACCAACACTAATAAAAATCAATTCTTGTCATGAACTAACTCCTTGAGCTTGTTTATTTAAGGCCAACTCATGCTAAATAAAATATAGGGGATGAGCTATAAACCGGGAAAAAATCAGGAAAAAAACACCGGCAATAAAATGCCGGAATAAAAGAATGCGACAAATTTATGACACAGACTTGCCAATCCCATAACTCATTGTTATCTTCAATATCTATATTTATGTTAAAAGGAGATTTTATATGCAAACAAGGGATGAGTACCTTCAAAAACTTTTAGAAATAAAAAAACCGAATTGCCCCCATTGTGGCAAAGAAATGAATATATGGGAAGTTCCTCCTATAACCTTTAGTGACGGTCTTGGTTGGGGAGAACCCTTTCTTTTTGTATGTTTCAATGATGATTGTCCCCCTTTTGTAAGCGGATGGGATGATATTGAAGAAACCTACGGACACAGGGCATCGTTTAGATGTATTAACTATCCTTTTACAAATACTTTTGAGCTTATGTCTGTATTTGGAAAGGCTGGAGGAGAAGGGCAGATAGTTTCAGAAGAATTAATTAATGAACAAGAAGAAATCGAAGAAAGAATTAAAACTGGATTTTCAATCCTGGCAGACTGCTATGTAAATAAAGACTTCATCAAGATAATTTCCATGGCTCAAGATAACTTGGAACCTATTAGAGTTAGGCTGAAATCAATTGAAATGCTTGGCGACTGTGCTGATATAATAGAAGCAATTGAACCTTTGAGAAATATAAAACCACCCACTACAAAGGTAGCAGACGCAATAGAGCTTGCTGTTGGTAAAATCCATGGAAGATGCTTTACAAGAGAATGTCCTTTTTGTGCTGAAATAATCAAAAGAAGGGCAAAAGTCTGCAAACACTGCGGAAAAGAACTAAATTGAACTTAAATTTTTCAGTTCATAAGTAAAAAAAGTTTTCGCTGACTGGTTTACAAAGTCAGACGAAAACTTTTAGTTTTTTATTTAAAAATCAGACAAAAACAGATTTTTTAAGTTAAAGCGAGAAAAGCAAAACTTGATTGATTTTATTTTATCTATTTATATTTAATTCATCATAAGTTTTAAATACCAGCTTTTGTCTTTCAGTTTTTTCCTTTGGAAACTCTGTCAAAGGATTCTTATCAAGATAGTTTTGAATCTCTTCTTTTGAAGGAATATTTTCAATCCCTCTTCCAATCTTTTCACCTTTGACAGTATCGAAAATCTCTGCGTTTTCTCCGTCAGAAACTATTGCAAAAGGTATTTGATAATCAGGCAGAAGAATTCTTGCTCCGGAAATAATTTCTCTATCCCAGGAAGAAAGGGAACCTGCAGGAGTTTTAAAAACAGCAACAATCATTTTGTTTATTAAAATTAAAAGATCTATTTCTGTTTTGTAAGGTTCCCCTGAAATTAAAATCTCAAACTCTACCCTGGCTTTTATATCTGACTTTAAAAAACCTTTTTCTTCTACAAGAAATTTCATAACTTTTTGGCGGTTTTCTTCTGCTCCAGTTAAATTAATTTCTTTTCCTGTTAAATAGTCTTTTATACAATCCATTATCAATCTCTCCTTACAAGGCTTTTTCCTGTCATTTCCAAGGGAAGCTCCAAACCCATAACCTCAAGAATTGTCGGAGCAATATCTCCAAGTTTTCCCCGGGTTTTAAGCAAGTTTTTTTTTTCATTATCCACAAGAATAAAATTAACAGGATTTGTGGTGTGGGCCGTATATGCACAGCTGTTTTCATCGCACATTTTTTCAAGATTTCCATGATCTGCAGTAATAATTACAAATCCCCCCTTTGCAAGAACTGAATCAGCAGCCGGTTTTACAAATTTATCCACTATTTCACAGGCTTTTACTGCTGAGTCAAAGTCTCCTGTGTGCCCAACCATGTCCATATTGGCATAGTTTAAAACACAAAGAGAATAATCATTTTCCTTAAATGCCTTTACAAATGAATTACAAACTTCTTCTGCGCTCATTTCAGGCTTTTTATCATAGGTTTCCACCTCCCTTGGAGATGGAACAAGGATTCGATCTTCCTTTGGGTATGGCTCTTCATTTCCCCCGTTAAAAAAATATGTTACATGGGCATATTTTTCAGTTTCTGCTATTCTAAGCTGAGTTAATCCCTGATTTGAAATAAATTCGCCTAAATTGTTTTTTACTTCCATGGGAAGAAATGCCGCCTCAAGATCAAAATCCTTATCATAGGAAGTCATGCACACATAACCCGAAAGATTTGGCCTGTTTTTTCTTTCAAACTCACCAAACTCTTCAGATGTAAAAGCACTGGTAATTTCCCTTGCCCTATCAGCTCTGAAGTTAAAAAAAATAACTCCGTCATTATCTTTTACAATGCTTTCCTTATCTATTATTGAAGGTTTTATAAATTCATCTGTTATTTTATTTTCATAATAAAAAAGTATTGAATCTTCTGCTGAGCCAAAAACCTCACCTTCTGCTTTTGTGTAAAGATTATAGGCTTTTTCCACTCTTTCCCATCTTTTGTCCCTGTCCATGGCATAAAATCTTCCGCAGACTGTGCCTATGGTTATATTTTTAAAGGGAGCAATTTTTTTTCTAAGCTCATTTAAAAATTTTATTCCGCTGTCTGGAGAAGTATCCCTTCCATCCATTATAGGATGAACCACTGCCTTGATATTTTTTTTAACTGCCATTTCAATAAGGGCATAAAGGTGATCAAGGCTGCTGTGAACTCTTCCATTTGACAAAAGACCCAAAAAATGAACTTTGCCATTATTTTTTTTAGTTTTATCAAAAAGATCATTAAAAGCTTTGTTTAAAAAAAAACTTTTATCTTCAATGGCTTTGTCAATTCTTAAAAGGTCTTGATAAACAACTCTTCCTGCACCAATGTTAAGATGTCCTACTTCAGAGTTACCCATAACACCGGAAGGAAGCCCAACAGCTTCACCTGAGCACTTTAACTCAGCCATGGGGTGATTTGCCGAATAAAAATCAAGATTAGGAGTGTTGGCCGCTTTTACAGCATTACCCGGGTAGTTTTCACCTTTGCCCCAGCCATCTAAAATCATAAGAAGGCAAGGCCTAATATTCTTCATACTCATTTTCTTCACTACTCCAGAAGTCATCATCTTCCTCATCGTCGTCATAAACTGTCTCAGAAATTTTCTTATCTATAAAATCCTTTAAAATTTTTGGAGCATCCATCCACAATCCTTCAAGATCGTAAAATCTTCTTGTTGATTCAAGGAAAAGGTGAATTACCACATCACCATAATCTAATAAAACCCAATTTCCTTCATTTTCGCCATCAATGTTTAAAGATTTTTTGCCTTTTTCTCTTAACTTTCTTCTCACATGCCCGGCTATGGCCTTGACCTGTCTTACAGATCTCCCGCTGCCTATAATGAAAACATCTGCAACCGAAGTAAGCTTTGACACATCCAGTGCTATAACCCCTTCTGTTTTTTTATCCAAAACCGCAGCAACAAAAGGAAGTGCAAATTCTTCTATTTCATTTTTCATCTTTATAAAGCCCTTTTTCTTCTATGTAATCAGCTGCTTTTTCATCAAGATAATCTTTTAAACTTTGTCCTTGTTTTATCAATTTTCTAATACCTGTTGAAGAGATGTTTTTTTCATTGATCTTAAAAAAACAAATATCTTTATACTCTTTATGGGAATAATGCCCCTTATTTTTTAAATAATATCCTTTAATACCCAGAGTTTCAATTTCAGGGTCAAATCCTGGTCGACTTGCCACTGCAAGGCCTGAAATTTTTAAAATATCTTTATACCTATGCCATTTATTGAAACTTAAAAAAGAATCTGATCCCATTATAAAAAAAAACTCTCCTTTTTTGCCAGATTTTATCTCTTTAAGTGTATCTATAGTATAAGAAAGGCCTTTTCTTTTTATTTCAAGATCAGAAATAAAAAAATTTTTTTTACCTTCAATGGATTTTTTAATTATTTCTATCCTATCCTCAGAAGATGCCAGAGTTGAATAACCTTTGTGAGGAGGAAGGTAAACTGGAATAAAAATAAGCTCTTTAAGGTTAAGGCCTTTAAAAGCAGCTTCAGCCGCATTTAAATGGCCTTTATGAAAAGGATTGAAAGTACCGCCGAAAATCCCTGTTCTTTGCTCAGTTTCTGATCTGTCCATCGCCAAACACTATAAATTTTCTTGCTGTAAGTTCTTCAATTCCCATGGGCCCATATGCATGGAGCTTGTCTGTGCTTATTCCTATTTCAGCTCCAAGTCCAAGCTGATTGCCGTCATTAAACCTTGTTGAAGCATTTACAAGAACAACAGAAGAATCAACTTCTCTTAAAAACCGTCTTGCCCTTGAATAATCTTTGGTAACTATTGATTCAGTATGTCCTGAATTATGAACTGAAATATGATCCAGGGCATGATTAAAACTGTCTACAACTTTTATTGATGCTTTAAGATCTAAAAACTCTACCCCAAAATCATCTTGGCTTGCTAAAGCTGCTTCTTTTATTATTTCGCAGGTTTTAGGACAGCCTTTAATTTCAACCCCTGAATTATTGTATAGTTTACCAATATGAGGAAGAAATTTGTCTGCAATATCTTTGTGAACCAAAAGTGTTTCCATTGCATTGCACACTCCAGGTCTTTGAACTTTTGAATTAAAAGCTATTTCAATGGCCATTTCAAGTTCTGCAAATTTATCAATATAGACATGACAAACCCCTTTATAATGTTTGAGAACAGGAATACTTGAATTTTCAGTTACAAATCTTATAAGCCCTTCTCCACCCCTTGGGATCATCAAGTCAATAAGACCTTCTTGGTTAAGAAGGAAATCAACAGCCTCCCTTTCCTTTACAGGAATTATCTGGATAGCTTTTTTATCAAGACCAGCATTTTCAAGGCCTTCCGAAATTGCTGAACCAAGAATCTGGTTTGAGTGAAAAGCTTCTGTTCCCCCTCTTAGAATAACGGCATTACCTGCTTTAAGACATAAAACACCGGCATCTATTGTAACATTTGGCCTTGATTCATAAATCATTCCTATCACTCCGATTGGAATGTTCATCCTCCCTACTTCAAGGCCGTTTGGTCTTTTTTTTATGGAACCTATTCTCCCAACAGGATCGTCAAGAAGAATAACTTCATCTATTCCTGAAATCATTGAGTTCATTACGTTATCACTCAAAGTCAGTCGATCTATCATTGCAGATGAAAGTCCTTCTTCCCTTGCTTTTTCAATATCTTTTAAATTTTCTTCCTGAATTTTTTTGTAGTTTTTTTCAAGGCTTAACTTTATTTCTTTCAAAGCCTTGTTTTTTTGATCTGTTGAAAGGATGGCTGTTTTTCTTGAGGCATTTTTTGCACTCTGAGCAATTTCGGTTATTAATTTTTCCATTTTTCACCCCGATTTCAAGTTTTCAATATTAAATCTTTGGTCTGAAATATTAATCAATAATTGGAAACAAATAGGGGAAGAAGATTAAACCCAATTAAATCGCACCAGCAAAAAATTATTTTGTAAGTATTATAACAAGATTATCCCTGTGTATAATTTCATCATAGGGCTTAAGGCCAAGAACTTTTTTAATTTCATCGGTTTTTCTTCCCGCAATTTTTCTTATATCAGCAGAGGAATAATTCACAAGTCCTGAGCCTATTTCTTCACCTTTTTTATCTAGAATCTTAACTGGTTCTCCCATATGAAAATCTTCATTTACAACTATAATTCCTCCGGGAAGAAGACTTTTTCCATTTTTAACAAGGGCTTTTTTTGCACCCTCATCAATAACTATTGATCCTTTAGGCTTAAGATTAAAAGCTATCCAGGACTTTCTGCTCTTAATTTTTTCCCTTAAAGGAACAAAAAAAGTTCCATTTGCCTTAAAAGAAAATATATCATCTATGGTATGAGAATGAAGTCCGTTTGCAATTATCATTGGAATTCCGTGCATCATAACTTTTTTTGCGGCTTTGATCTTAGATTTCATCCCTCCGGTACCAAGAGCACCTGGAATATCTCCAGCCATTTTTTCAATATCTTCAGTAATTGAATCTATAAGACTTATATGCTCAGCATCTTCAAATCTTCTTGGATCTTTTGTATATACTCCATCAATATCTGTAAGGTTGATAAGCAGATCCGCGTCCATGAGCATTGCAACCATTGCAGAAAGGTTATCATTGTCCCCAAAAGCAATTTCATCAATTGAAACTGTATCATTTTCATTTATAATTGGAATTATATTTTTAGACAAAAGAGTGTTTAAGGTATTACGGGCATTCAAATACCGTTTTCTTTCACCAAGATCTTCCGAGGTCAGAAGAAGCTGACTGACAATTATCCCATAAACAGAAAAAGCACGGTCATATTCCATGATAAGCCTGGTCTGACCAACTGCGGCAACAGCCTGACGTTCAGGCAAAAGAACCGGTCTTTTTTTAAGCCCCATTTTTTTAAGCCCAGCAGCCATTGCCCCTGAAGATACGATTATAACCTGTTTATTTGATTGAATTAAGGAATTAACCTGTTTGGACAAAGAAGCTATTACTGAAATATTAAGATCATTTTTTCCTGTAAGAACATTACTCCCAAGCTTAATTACTATTCTTCTTGCAGTTTCTATATGCTCTTTGTTATTTATCATCTCTTTTTAAAACCTGCCCTAAAAATTTGACAAGCTGCTCAACTCCTTTGCCTGTGGCAGCAGAAATTTCAAAAACTCTTTTACCCTGGAATTGCTTTTTGAATATATCAACTTTTTCAACGGACTCTGTTAAATCGATTTTATTTAAAACAATTATTTGTTTCTTTTTAAGAATTTGAGGATTAAAAAGTCTTAATTCATTATTTAATGAATTGAATTGATAAAGAGGGTCTGTTTCATCAATAGATGAAGCATCTATAAGATGGACAATAAGCTTTGTTCTTTCAACATGCTTTAAAAACCTGTGCCCAAGCCCAACTCCTTTATGAGCCCCTTCAATTATTCCGGGAATATCAGCTGCAACAAAAGGCTCACCAAAACCTGGATCAACAACTCCTATATTAGGAATAAGAGTTGTAAAAGGATAATCTGCTACTTTAGGCCTGGCTGCTGAAATTCTGCTTATAAGAGATGACTTTCCTGCATTGGGAAAACCAATAATACCAATGTCTGCCAAAAGTTTGAGCTCAAGAAAAAGGTTTAGCTCTTCACCTTCTTCACCAGGCTGAGCAAATCTTGGAGCCCTGTTGGTTGATGTGGTAAAGAATTTATTCCCTTTTCCGCCTCTTCCGCCTTTAGCAACTATGATAGATTCATTCTCAGCAGAAAAATCGTGAATAAGTTCTTTTGTATCTGAATGAAAAACAAGTGTCCCAGGGGGAACTTCAAGAGTGACATCCTTGCCTTTTCGTCCGCTCCTTAAGCTTCCTTCCCCGGGCCTTCCGTTTTCTGCTTTTACTACGGTAGTGTATCTGAATCTGTAAAGAGTTCTGCGGTTTTCTGAAGCCTGAATTATTACATCCCCGCCTTTTCCGCCATCTCCTCCGTTGGGGCCACCTTTTTCGATAAACTTCTCCCTACGGAAACTGACACAGCCCGGGCCGCCTTTTCCTGACTCTATCTTGATCCAGGCTTCATCTACAAATTTCACGCGGCAACAACACTTACTTTTTTACGAGTTTTACCCATTCTTTCATACTTTACAACACCGTCAGATGTTGCAAATAAGGTAAAATCACGTCCCATCCCGACATTTTCTCCAGGATAAATTTTAGTACCCAATTGTTTTACAAGCACATTGCCTGCAAGAACTCTTTGTCCGCTGAATATTTTTACACCTCGGCGTTGACCAGCACTGTCACGGCCGTTCCTGGTACTCCCGCCTGCTTTTTTATGAGCCATTATCCACCTCTTGGATTATAAAAAATTATGCTTCAATCTGCTTAATCTTAATCGCAGTAAAATGCTGCTTATGCCCCTGTTTTCTTCTATAACGTTTTCTTCTCTTGAACTTGAAAACAATCACTTTTTTAAGTCTGCCCTGCTCTACAATTTCTGCTTTCACAGAAGCACCTTCAAGCTTTGGCTGACCTATACTGACATTTTCTCCATCAGAATAAAGAAGTACATCATCTAAAACAACTTCCGAACCCACTTCTCCGGGAAGTTTTTCTACCTTGAGGACTTCGCCCTCTTCAACTCTGTATTGTTTACCACCGGTTGCCACGACTGCATACATGGTCTTTCTCCTTATTATACAAAAAATTCCATAATCTTTACAAAATCACATTTTTTACATTCTAATCTTAAATTGTCAAGTTAATTATCATCATTTGGTTTTATTCCAGGCAGATATAAATCATCACTTTCATCACCTTTTTTTCCCAAAATAATAATTTTACCGTCTTTTTCTATTACCTTATCTTTTTCTATCCATACCACACCAGTTTTTTCGGCCAATTTCAATCTATACAAATAATCCATTTCTTTTCTTTTAAGCTTGTATCTAAACAAAAGCCACCCAAGTGCAACTAAAGTCAACCCTGCACTCAGCCCTATAAGCAAAATCTTTACACCTTCAAAAAAATTTTTACTACTACTTTCTAAAAAAAAGCTCAATCTATCAAAATCAAGGAATAAGAGCAAAATAACACCTAAAACTAAAACAAAAGCAAGAAAAGGTGAATGAAAAACAAAAGTTAAAAACTGCCTGAGCCTTATTGTTTTTTCTTCTCTCTTTTTATTTTTTTCATTGATCTTTCTTCCGTGAAAAAATAAGTGCTCAAAAGTTACAATAAAAACTCCAAACATAAAAGTAATTCCAACTGGAACCATAAAGGCAGTTATAAAATATACCTTCCAGGGAAAGCTGCTCTCAACAGGACCAAACCTGTCATAACCTATTGCACCAATCTGATAGAGCCAACAAATCATGAATATCAAGATTTCAATTACAACAATAAAAACAATGTATTTTTTAAAAAATGTTTTCAGCTCTCTTCCTGAAAACAGGGAAAAAAGCCCTTTAAATTTTTCATTTTCTTTTATATTTGTTTGTTTTTCGCTCATATTCAATCAATCATTGCCTGTTATCACTAATCTAAACCCAAGATCATAAGCTCTTTTTTTCCCTGAGTTTAAATGCTCCCTTGCAGAAAACCTCAAAAACTCCGGTTTACTGTAAAAACTTCCACCTTTTATCACAACACTCTTTTTTTTCCCATAAACACTTAAGTTCTGGCTACTGATATAAGGCTTATATTCTGAATCACACCACTCCCAAACATTACCTGCCATATCGTAGAGTCCATTGGTATCTGGATTAAAACTCTTAACAGGAGCAGTAAACACAAAACCGTCTTCACAGCTTGAAATCTTCCACCCTGGAAAATTTCCCTTTGCACTTAAATCAGCTGAATTTGAATACAAACAGATTTCTTCTTTGTTTTTTAATTCAATATAGCCTTTTTTTGCAGCATATTCCCATTGATGTTCACTTGGAAGCCCTATTTTTATTTGCTTATATTTTTGATCCAGCCAGTTAGCAAACTCCATTGCATCAAAAAAAGAAAGATGAACCACCGGATGATCTTCAGTTTGTTCAAAGCCCGGCTTCTTCCATGAAACCCCTGTTTTTTTTTCCCATCTACCCGTTAAAGGAGAATAAATATAGGAAAAGCCTTCTTTTTCTGCTGTGGTTATATAATTTGTTTGAGAGACAAACAATGAAAAATCCTTAACCCTTGTCTCACTTTCTGAAATCATGAACTCATTAATGCAAACTCTTGTTAAAGGACCTTCATCTGATTTTCTTCCATCTTCGCTCTCAGGGCTTCCCATGTAAAACTCACCACTGTCCATTCTGACAAACTTTAGCCCTGTGGTCTTTTCTACAAAAACTTTATTTAGCTTTGTTTGTTTTTTCAAGCAAGTATTTCCAGAAACTTCTTTATCTGAAAAAACAACAAAAAACACCCTGGAATATACTATAAAAATAAGAATTATCAGTATATACAAGATGGATTTTTTATTAAACTTATTATTTTTCATTTTACTCTCAAAAAAAGTAAAGGCCGGAAAAATTCCGACCTTTAAATTTTAAACTTGAGCTTTAAGTACTATTTTCTTTCAGCATACTCTGAATAATTCATGGCAACTGTTCTGTAAACAAGATGTGCCAATTTTGAGTATGGAAGATATGCAAAAAGATGAAAGATTGAAATCAAATGCACATAGTAAAAAGTATAGCAGAAAAAACCTGAACCTGCTAATCTTGACATTTGAGTAAGCATACCTGTACCGCCCACTGTAAGAATAAGACCAAGAAGATACCAGTCTTTATATGAAGATACCTGGTCTTCTTTTTTATCAAGTCTTTGTTTAACCATTAGAGCACCACCGATTAAAAGAGCAACACCTGAAACGTTACCAAGCCATTTAATCGGATTAAGCTGGCTGTAGGGAGTGCCGTAGCCAAGCAAATAAACTCCCACAAATACTGTTGCGGTTGTAATAAAAAGACCTATGAATGAAAAAAGAACCATCATATGAGCTGTTGAACGCTCTCTATTCTCACCGCACTCAGTAAATTGTCTATGTTTTAAAATTTTAGGGATAGAGACCTTAAAAGTCAAAAGAAATTCTTTTAGATTAATTTTTTCTTTAGCTGTTTTACCTTCAAGAATTGCATTTTTATGCATATCAGCAATAAAATCTTTAAGACCCAGTGCAAAAACTGTGACTACAAAAATTGCAAGAGGTATAAAAACAACGTCAACAAACCAGCTTGAAACAAAATTTGAAGCTGCTACTCCAGGATAAGGATTACCGTCTGGTGTATGATACCAGAGCTTACCGCCGAAAATACCGGCCATAAACTCTCCGCCAAATATTGTAAATATAGCAAATACAGCAAAAATTACTGCTGGAACTGCGGTTAGTGTCCAGAATTTTTTCGGATCATTTACCATTTTTCCAAGTACTTTTGGCTTTGCATATTCTGTAATTGCGTATGAGCGAAGAGCTGAAAGAACATCACCTGGTTTTGCACCCCTTGGGCAAAGAGTGGAGCAGTCGCCACAATTGTGGCAAAGCCAAATATCACCGTTTCCAACAAGTTTGTCTTTTAATCCCCAGGACGCAGCTATCATTTCTTTCCTTGGGAAAGGTTTATTTTCTGGTGCTATAGGACATGCCACCGAACATGTTGCACACTGAAAGCATTTTTTTAAGCTTTCACCGCCAAGCCCCATCACATCATCTATGAATTCCAGATCAGGCTCCACCATATATTTTTCAGACATTTTCCAACCTCCTTAGAAAATTAATTACAACATCACAAAACTTCAAATTTAGAAGCCCTTGAATGGGTTGGGACCAAGAGATTCAACTTTTTCAACAAATCCGTTTATTATATCGGAAACCTTGTCATAATCGTCTATAGCCACTTCAAACTGTGCAATTCTTTCATTTTCAAGGGCAAGACTTTCTAGAGTTTCACCCATTTTTGATGTACGGATATCCATTAGCTCACTTCCTTTAACAAAGTGACACTGATAATCGTCTCCATGCTTACATCCAAGCATGAACACACCGTCCATACCCTGAGACAGGGCATCTTTAATCCATATAACGTTAATTGAACCAAGGCACCTAACCGGAACAATACGTACATTGGGATTTATGTTTTTTCTGTGAAGAGCCGCCATGTCAAGGGCTGGAAGTGCATCATTTTCACATACTAAACCAAGAATTCTAAGTGGAACTGGATCATAGTCCCAGTCTGAAGGAACCCAGACAGACTTAATCATAGAGCCTATACTGTCAATATTATAATCTGCAAATCCGATAATTCTTTCAGGACAAGCACCCATACAAGTACCGCATCTACGGCAACGTGTCGGATTTGGCTTTGGTGTACCTTTTTCATCATCATCAAGTGCTCCAAAAGGACATTCTTCTGTACAACGTTTGCACTGAGTACAACGCTGGAAGAAAAAATCAGGGAAAGTCATATCACCTGATCTTGGATGAACTGATGTACCTCTGTTGGCTGATTCAATTGCCTGAATTGCCTTAAGAGCTGCACCACGTGCATCTTCAGTTGACTCTTCAATTGTCATACTTCTTCTTACTGCACCAGCTGTATAAACCCCTGTTCTTTGAGTTTCGTATGGAAAACAAATAAAGTTTGAATCTGCATATCCGTCAAAAATATCTATATCTCTAAATCCAGGACCTTGTCTGTATGCCAGGTTTACAACAGGATCATCTTTAGTGGCAGGAACCATTCCTGTTGCAAGAACAACAAGATCAGCTTTGATTGTTACATCATTTCCAAGAAGAGTACCCTCAGCTGAAACTGCAAGGACATCGCCATTTTCAACTACTTCAGTAACTTCACCTTTTGTAAGAAAAATTCCTCTGTCCTGCTGAATTTCTTTATAGAAATCCTCCATAAGACCCGGGGTTTTCATATGCTGATAAATAACATATGCTTTTCCGTCTGAATAATCGTCTCTAACATATTTAGCCTGTTTCAATGCAACCATGCTTGTCACAGAACCTGTATATTCAAAATCAGAGTCACCCTCA
Source organism: Desulforegulaceae bacterium (assembly GCA_034006035.1). Lineage (NCBI taxonomy): Bacteria > Pseudomonadati > Thermodesulfobacteriota > Desulfobacteria > Desulfobacterales > Desulforegulaceae > Desulforegulaceae bacterium. The sequence continues at coordinate 56,303 of JAVETN010000001.1, read as the reverse complement.
TCCATTCCAGGGCTTTGAATAAATACTACATTTTTGGCCGGCTTGCCGTCTGATGGTCTTACTACTTTTCCTTTAGCTGCAAGCTGCTCAAACTCATGGTTTGTAATTACATCTTTGTTTCCAACTCCAAGATGGGCATATTTTTCCGGATCAACTTCAGCAGGTCTCCATCCAGCAGCAACAACAACACCTGCAAATGGTTCGCCATTAGGGTCAAATGTAAGAACGTCTGCACGGCCTACATTTATTTCTTCATAAATCTCTCTTACTTGATCAACGTCAAGAGGATTCCCTTTTTCATCATAACGCCGCTCTTCAGGAACCGCCATTGGAACGTCAAACTCAGTTTTTTCACCAGGCTTCTTAAAAGTAACAACAAACTCACCTGGTTGACCAGCAATACGTGCAACTAAAGTATTTGTTTTAATTGTTATATTTGAACTGGCTTCAGCTTTTTCAATAAGCTTGCCAACAATGGGGTCAACAAGTCCCTGTGAGTAGTCACCCATTGGGATTTGTTTTCTCATTTTTGCAGAATAGCCGCCAAGTGCTTCAGTCTTTTCAACAACGGTAACATTGTATCCTGCATCTGCAGCTTCAACTGCTGCTGTAAGACCTGTAACACCCCCGCCTATTACAAGAATATTGCGGTTGAAATTTTCAAGTTTATAAGGCTCAGGAACTGTAATTTTTTCAAGCCTTGCAATTCCCATTCTTATATAGTCATCTGCCAGATGCTGAATATTATCAACAAAGGTTTCATCATCAAGCTGCTCTTCTGTGGGTGCCGGAAAATCTTCCCTTGAATGAGACCAGACAACACCTTCTCTTAAACTTACTCTATCAACAACACATCCATCAAAACGGAAAATGTCAAAGTTAACTCTTCGTGAACATGCTGCTATTGAAAGAGCATTAACTCCATCTGCAACATCTTTTTTAAGTAACTCAACGCCTTCCTCACTGCAAAGACAAGGATGAACCTTACTATCATAGCCTTTTTCCTTTGCAGCCTCCTCCAATTTTTCAATGTTCAGGGCTTCGCCAATTCCGCACCCTGTACAAATATATGTGCAATACTTTTTTTCCATTTTACCTGCTCCCTTTTAAGATCTCTTAACGGTTTGAATAGCTTTGAGAGCCATACCTGTTGCATTCTGGTTGCTGGAAACAACATCCAGTGGCTTATTTGCACATCCAGCAGCAAACATTCCGCCCTTGTCAAAATCATTTTGAATAAAACCGTATTCAGAAATTTTGAGATCAGCATTCGGCTTTTCTTTAGCAGCAGTGGGCTGCATTCCTGTTGCAAGAACAACAAGATCTGCTTTCTGACGATTTTTTTCGCCTGACACTGCATCTTCAGCCACTACAGTGATATTACCATCATCATCTTCAGTAACTTCTGCAACCTTACCTTTGATGAAGAAAATATTTTCATCTTCTTTAAGCATCTTGTAAAACTTTTCATAACGATATCCAGGGGTACGCATATCTATATAGTAAATATAAATTTTTGCATCTGGATATTGTGCTCTTATATAAGTTGCCTGCTTCAAAGAAGCCATACAGCAAATATAGGAGCAATAAGGAAGGTGATTTTCATCTCTAGAACCAGCACACTGAACAAAAACAACACTTTCAGGAGCTTTGTCGTCTGAAGGTCTTAAAATTTTTCCTTGAGTAGGCCCATTTCCTGATGCCATTCTTTCCACCATCATGTTTGTAATGATGTTTGGATATCTTCCAAAACCAAGATTGTCTATCTTAGTTGCATCATAAGGCTCCCATCCTGTTGCCCAAACAACCGAACCCACCTTAAGGGTGAAAGTCTTAGCTTTCATCTCAAGATCAACAGCCTTGTACTTACAGGCTTCTTTGCACTTTTGAGCCTCTTCTGTACCTATAATGGAAGGATCAATTACATACCTCTGGGGATATGCCATTTCATGGGGAAGATATGCTGCCTTGGATTTGTTCATCCCAAAATTGTATTCATTGTCAATTTCAGTTTCACAAACCTGTGCACATTCACCGCAACAGGTACATTCTGAAGTCACATACCTTGGACTGACTTTGATGGTTACATCATAGTTACCCGCAGAGCCAGTTACTTTTTCCACTTCAGCCATGGTAAAAGTTTTTAATTTCGGGTTGTCCTTAATTCTACGATAGTTGATTTCAAGTCCGCAGGTTGGCGGACAAAGCTTGGGGAAATACTGGTTCAGTTGAGCTACCCTTCCTCCAAGAGAGGGGGATTTCTCGACAATATAAACCTCATAACCGACTTCGGCTGCTTCAAGTGCGGTGGTAAGACCACTGATTCCACCACCTACTACTAGAATGCTGCCACCGGCAGGGGCTGTAGTTTCAACACTCATTCTACTCCTCCTGGATTAATGTTTTAAACCTTTTTGTTCAATCTTTGCACCTATGCTCTTCGCACTATGCTCATATTTAAAAGAATATATTTTTATGCACTTTTAAATATGGGCACAGCTAAAATCAATAAAAACCTCCAGATCCTATGAGGATCTGGAGGTAGTTATTTTATACAGCTATCTTTCCACTGAAATCAATTTTCCCTTAAATCACATTGGGACGATTCTGTGGTATGGAGCTTTTCTCATTGTCCATTCGTTGGTCTTCTTATCGAATGAAGAGTTTACAAAACAGAACCAGTTTTCATCATCCTGGTAATTATGGTCTGTTCTATAGTAAAACCCTGGATATCTAGTTTCTTTACGGAACATTATATGACGTGTATGAGCTTCAACAGTATAAATTCTGTGGATAATCTCCCAGCATCTCATTAGTTCGTGAAGGTCACCAGCAGCAAGCAATTCACAGTCTTCTTTCATCATCTGGAATAGTTCCATTAGATGCTCAAGAGCTTTCTGGTTGGTTGTATAATGAGTTGCAATTCCACCACCGTACTCGTTGGTAGCTTTCATAAGACGCAATGTCATACCAGCAGGCTTGCAGTATTTTGGGTTAACGTCTGCCATTGTTGAATAATCTTTATGTGCAAACCAAGTCTTAACAGGCTGCCAAACCATATCAGCTGCTTCCTGAGCTGTCATCTCTGGCTCTGGTTTAAAATCAGGATGATCTTTTACCCAGCGAACCATCTGCTTAGCAGCAATTCTACCTTCAGCATGTGAACCTGAAGAAAATTTATGACCTGAGCAACCAATACCGTCAGCAGCAGTAAAAAGGCCTTTTACTGTGGTCATCTGAGAATAAATTTTTCCGCCATCGCCCCACTTATAATCTTCAGGGACCCAGTCTTCGTCTGGACCTGAAACCCAGATACCGCAGCATCCTGAGTGAGAACCAAGCAGGTACGGCTCGGTAGGCATAATTTCAGATTCTTTTTTCTCAGGCTCTGTGTTTGTTGCTAGCCATAGGTTAGCCTGGCCGCATGTCATATCGAGGAAATCTTCCCATGCTTCAGCTTCAAGCTGCTTAAGCTCTTTTTTACTCATGGTCTCGCCAAGTTTTGCAAGAGCTGCAGGGGTAGTCATTGTAATTGGTCCACGTCCTGCTTTCATTTCAAAAAGCATAAGGTGGTTACGAAGACAGGTAGGTGTAATTGGGGCTGTTCCATAAGGTGCGTAACTTGCAAGTTCATCTTTTGCATTCTGAGAAGCTGCATAGTTTTCACCAAGAGAGTTCTCAAGATGAGCTTTGAAAAGAAGGAACCATGCACCAACAGGACCATAACCATCTTTAAAACGAGCTGGGGTGAAACGGTTTTCCATCATGGAAAGCTCAGCACCTGCTCTAAGAGCCATTGTATATGTAGAACCTGCGTTCCATACTGGATACCATGCACGGCCTTTACCTTCACCAACTGAACGTGGCTGGTAAATATTAACAGCACCACCACAGGCAACCATCATTGCGTTAGTCTTGAAATAATGAACTTCGTTTTCACGGATTGAAATACCAACTGCACCGGAAATACGATTTTCTTCATTTTTGTCGGTTAGAAGTTCAACAATGAAAATTCTTTCCATGATATTATCTTCGCCAAGTGCTTTTTTAGCTGCTTCAGCAACGATTCTCTTGTAAGACTCACCATTGATCATTATCTGCCACTTACCTGTACGAACAGGCTTGGCACCATCTTTAAGGTAACCAAACTTAAGCCCGCGCTTACCGTCTACGTTCTTGTTTTCTTCATCTTTTTTCCAGATTGGAAGTCCCCACTCTTCAAAAAGATGCACAGAATCGTCAACATGACGGCCAAGGTTAAAAATAAGGTCTTCACGAACTATACCCATAAGGTCGTTACGTACCATACGAACATAGTCGTCGATTGTATTTTCACCAATATAAGTGTTGATAGCTGAAAGGCCCTGAGCAACAGCACCAGATCTTTCCATTGCAGCTTTATCAACCAAAAGAATTTTCATATCGTCATCGGCCCACTTTTTAATTTCAAAAGCAGTACCGCAGGCAGCCATTCCACCGCCAACGATAAGAATATCTACTTCATGCTCTTTAATTTCAGGGGTTTCAACACACTTAAGTTCACCCACTGCTTTATTAGGTAATGCCATCTATTTCCTCCTTAGATGTAAAGGATATTTTCTAACTTACTAAAACTTTGCCAAATAAAAACAAACAAACCAAAGAAACTACTTCTGCCATTCTGGCGTGTCAATTGGAACAGGCAAAGTCCAGCCTGCCTGAGTAGAAAGTAGCTCTGATTCAAGATCGTCGCCCTTAAGATCTTCGTAAGCATTAGCACTTCCTTCAGGAGTAGTTCTGATAGGAAACTTAAAACGCTTAATGTTACCGTTACGGAATTTACATGTCCACATGATGTCTTCTGTACCCATCATTGGAACAAGGTCTGAACCCATTGGAACAAAGTCAGAATAACCGCGAACACCAATAGCCTGGGTTGGGCAGATTTTGATGCATGAGAAACATTCCCAGCATGCATCAGGCTCCTGGTTGTAAGCTTTCATTTCATTAGGGTCAAGAACCATCAGGTCATTGGGGCAGATATACATACAAGCTGTCTTCTCGCCGCCTTTGCACCCATCGCATTTTTCTGCAATTACAAAACTTGGCATTTACAATACCTCCATTCATTAACGTTTAATACTAACATTCACCTTATATCAACAATGCTTAATGCATTGCAAATTTAATAATATTCATCTCACAAATAACAAGGCAAGATTTACAACTAGACAGATAAAAACGAGATTCTAATGCTTGCCGGATACCTTTCTAGAGATAATTTGCGAAGTTAGCACCGGCCATAAAAGTTGTCAAGACTTTTTAAAACGTCAATTCTCAAAATCTAAAACTAATTAGATGCAAATTGGGCCAACGGCTTATAGAACTTTACTAAACACTGTTTTTTAAGTTGAAACAAAAAAAATCAGGATAAAAGCCAGAAATTAATAAATTTAATTCATTTGAAGTATTTATCTTTTTATTATAAAAAACACAAATAATTTTAAATCTTGCCTAAATTATAGTGGTCAAGATTTAAACTTACTGGACTAAAACTATCTTAATTATCAACTAACAATAAGGTTCAACTATGCCCTCAATAGACCCAATAAGCAAAACAGATGATATTTTTTTTGGATGTGCTCCTGACTCCAATTGCGGAAATCTTTGCTGCTGCGAAATAAATCAAAGCCTGACCGGCTATGATATCCTCATGCTCTCAAGGTTTAAAAAAATATCTACAGACTCTTTTTTAAAACGATACACTTTTACCTACACAGGAAAACAAACCCATATACCGGTTGTTTCTCTTTTTGAGCAGCCAGACAAAAACAATGCCTGTATTTTCCTTGAAGACTCCTGTACTGTATATGATGCACGACCAATTTCATGCAGACTTTATCCAGTGGCAAGAGGTATAAGCAAAGACAAAAAAACCGGGAAAATAAAGGAGCACTTTGCCATAATAAATGAAGATCAATGCACAGGTTTTGGCAAAGGCAAAACCATGTCAATTTCTGAATGGCTAAAAGATCAAAACACCAACGACTACATTGAAGCAAATGATTTTTTTATGGATTTTGTTCTTGATTATATGCCCAAAGACCTTAAACTCGACAAAAATCAAAGAGAAATCTTTATAAAAGGCTGCTACAATTCCGATCTTTTCCTTGAAGATTTAAAAACCGGTAAAATTAGCTACTCTGAGCCGGTAAACGCAGATGAACTTGAAAATAATCCTCTTAAGCTTTTTAAAACAGGTATAAAATGGACAAGAGAACAATTAATAAAAAACTAAGCGGAAAATCAGCCCTCATTCTCGGAGGAATCAAAGGAATCGGAAAAGCAATAGCCCTTGATTTGTTGAATCAGGGATGCTCCGTTGCTGTAACATATTTTGATTGGCTTGAAGAGCTTGACACCCTCAAAAAAGACTTGAGAAATACAGGAGACAGATATTCTCTGCATAGTATAAACCTGAGGGATACAAAAGAAATACCTCCCCTGATTGAGGATGTAATTAAGTTTCATAAAAAAATAGATATATTTATAAACAATATTGAAAGGGGAGGAATGCCGATTGTCCACGGCAAATACAATCCCTTTCAATGGGACCTGGAACAGGAAACTACCTTAAGGGCCAAACACTTTGTTTTTGAATCTTTGTATCCTTATATAAAAGAAATTGAAAATGGATGTATAATAAACTTTTCATCCATAGCAGCCATCACAGGAAGAACCGGACCTGCCGGGCTTATTTTCAATGACGGGTATTGTGCTGCCAGCAGAGCCGTTTCTGTTTTTACTGAAACATGGGCAAAACTTCTTGCTCCCAAGACAAGAGTAAATGAAATCATGTTTGGATTCATGGAAACAAGGCACGGCCCAAAAACAAGGGGATGGGGACTTTTATCTGAAAAAGAAAAAGAATCAATAATAAACCACACTCTTTCAAAAAGAACAGGGAAAATATCAGATATAACAAAAGCTGTTAATTTTATAATTCATCAAGCCCCTTTTATGACAGGAGCAACATTAAGGCTTGACGGCGGCTATGTTCTTGGAGCTGAAAAAGTACCTCCAATGCCCGAGGGAGTTGAATAAAAAAACAGAGATGTTTTTTTAAAGTTTTGATTTTTATTTTTTCAATTTAATCAAATCTGTTTTAAGCCCAAGAGCAAAAAGACCTATCCATTGAAAGGCAAACTTAAGCATGGCCTCATCATCAACCCTTATTCTCATCTGAATGTTTTTTTTAACCTTATAACGTTTTAAAAAACTGCTATCAAAAACAAACTCCCGGAAACTATCTATATTATAAGCGGCCATAAAAACCATTTTAGCTTTTTTACCATACGGGCCCTGGCTTCCCCATAGATTGGAATAAAAATATTTAGCAGTTTCACTCCACAAAAGAGTCATTTCATTAGTAAGCTCAGCATCCTGATCTTTGGCCCAGGACAAAAGATTATGTTCTTTTTGCTCAAGATGTCCCTGACAAAAATCCGGAGGCCTGAAAAGATGAACCTGATTTTCAACCTCACCTTTATCGTTATATTGGACACCATGTTCCATGGGAAAATTTCTGCATGAATCTGGCCTGTGAGTATAAACTGAACAACCCTTTTCAGAAAGAAAAGGGCAGGTTTGTTCCTTATTATCTGACATCTTGAGGAGTAGCTCAGGAAAACATCGATCTTGAGGAAGAATAACGTCGGTATAATTTTCAATAAATTCCCCGGAACTTATCCCAAGCTTTTTCCTTAGCATAATTATGTCGTGGGGGTATAAAAAAAGATTAAGATTTCTGCAGCATTTATTAAAGCAAGAAACATTGGGGTTACAATCAAAAACAAAAACATCGCCTTTTTCAAGCACCACGCCTCGACTTGACAATTGATCGGATTTTTCAAAAATTTTCATTTCTAATTCCCAAAAGTTCCTGATATCATTTCTGCAATGGAATGTTTGAACTTAAGCTGATACCCTGTTTTTTTTCTTAAGTCCCTTTCAAGGAAAGCAAGGTCTTTGTATATGTCTGTCCTGTCAATCATAGGTATTTTTCTCTTTCCTTTTGAAAGCTCTTCAAACCTAAAACATCCAGGCCCTTCAATTCTACCCTTTGGGGTGTCAAAATAATGAGCAGTTCCGTGGAGCCTGCAAATCATCAGCCTATGCTTATAAAAAATACAAAGTCCGTCTTTATTGAGAGGACATAAAATTCTTATTTTTTCACCTTTCGCCTCTGCTGCAGAAGTTTTTACAACAACTTCACCGGCCGTTTCAACAACCTCAGAACGCAAAGTCTTATCAAGGGAATTCATCCCCTCAACCAAATATAAGTATTCTATTAAAGTATAATGTTTAAAATGGGTATAACAACAATTATCCGAACAACCTCTACAACTAAAATCAAGAGCATCAGCTACAATTGTATATCTTTTCTGCATCTCCTGATAAATCTGCTCAAGCCTTTCAAAAAAGACTTTTTTATCTTCATCTGAAATATAAATATCTAAAAAGCTCAAAGCTCCTCCTTAAACAAGGGGTGAAGGCATAAAAATTTTATTGTAGAGATTAATGGCATACCTATCTGTCATTGAAGCTACAAGATCACACACAACTCTTTCTATTTTTTGTTCCCCTTTATATGGAGGGAGTTCAAGCTTTACAAGTTCCTCTTGGAGCTTGTCTTCATGGGCATTAAAATAACTATAAAGCTCGGATAAAATCTTTTTAGCTTTTACAAACTCCTTGTGAACCTGGGGTGACCTGTAAACATTTTCATAAAGAAAAGCTCTTAGATCAACCATTGTGTTATATACCTCATCTCCTATTCTAAGGCAGAAACCATCTTTTGAGTCATAACTGGAAAAAATAACATCCTTGATCATTGTCTTGGCTCTTTCCGAATGATTCTTACCAAGCACCCTGACAAACTCCTTTGGAACATCTCCCCTTGTTATAACCCCGCTTCTTATAGAATCATCAAGATCATGATTGAGATAGGCTATTATATCTGCAATCCTCACCAGCCTTCCTTCAACAGTTCTTGCAGCTTCTCCAGGATCCCTTGGAATAATATCACCAAAACCCTTGGAATGTTTTAAGATACCATCCTTTACTTCATAAGAAAGATTAAGTCCTTCCCCTCCTCTTTCAAGCTTAGAAACAACTCTTAAGCTCTGGGCGGAATGGGAAAAATATTTGGAATAAATTTCCTTTAAAACAGTTTCACCACCGTGACCAAACGGAGTGTGCCCAAGATCATGGCCAAGTGCAATTGCCTCTGTAAGATCTTCATTAAGACTGAGAGCTCTTGCGATTGTCCTTGCAACCTCAGAAACTTCAAGCGTATGGGTAAGTCTTGTTCTATAATGGTCTCCCAAAGGAGATAAAAAAACCTGGGTTTTATGCTTAAGACGGCGAAATGAATTTGAAAAAACTATCCTGTCTCTGTCCTGCTGAAATTGTGTTCTAATAGGACAAGGTTCTTCCTGAACAACCCTTCCACGAGACTGAAAATTTTTGCACGCATAATCTGCAAGATTTTTTTCTTCTTTTTCTTCATTAATTTCCCTGGGGGTCATAGCTATTACCATAAAAAGTTGTTGACAGATTACACTCAAAAACACAATTATATCAAAAAAGGGGAAAATTCCTAACAATTGATAAAATATATAAATAAAAATTCATCTTTTCACATGAAAAAAAGAATGTAAAGGCAAAATAAAAAATGAATAGCCACCACCTAATACTTGGCGAGCTTAAGGATTTTATAACCGGAGAAACAATTGAAGACAACCATGACGAAAGGTACAGACAAAAAATCGCCAGATTGTTAGTGTATAAAAAAGGGTACAATAAAAACAATATCATTAAAAATAATTTTATTTTTCTTGAAAAAGGAAAAAACAGATTCAAAATCTCCATTGACTACACTGTATATATAGATGATATACCCATGATGATCGTAAAATACGGTCCAGGCTCAATTGTTTCCAGACATATGAGTGCAATTTCATCTGCAAGGCTTATGGGAGAATATGAAATTCCAGTGTCTGTTGCCACAAATGGCGAAGACGCAGAAACCATTGATACTGCCTCAGGCAAAACCATATCAACAGGGCTAGATGGGATTTTATCAAAACAGGAGTTGGCTAAAATTATAGTAAAAAGAAAAATTACCGATGACATCAGGCAAAAGGCAGAAAAAATCCTTTTTGCATTTGATGTTGACGGAAGATGTCCTTGTGACAATTCAATCTGCTCAAAAAGTTTTAAGGATTAAAAATGGATGAATTTTTTATGAAAAAAGCCCTTATAGAAGCTTCAGAAGCATTTAAACTTAATGAATTTCCAGTTGGATGTGTTATAGTAAATGACAATAAGGTTATTGCAAAGGGCAGCAGAAAAAAAACTATTTCCAAAGTTCCATCAGAAATTGATCACGCTGAAATAAATGCAATAAGGGAACTTGAAAAAAACTTTCCCTTGGTTCAGAAAAACAAAATGACAATTTATTCCACAATGGAACCCTGCCTCATGTGTTTTTCAGCAATCACCCTTTCAGGATTTAAAAGAATTGTATATGCTTACGAAGATGTAATGGGCGGCGGATGTGGAATAAACAAAACTCAATTTCCTGTTTTTTACCAGGAAAGATTCCCAGAAGTCACCCCAAGAGTTTTAAGAAAAGAAAGCCTTTCACTTTTTAAAAAATTCTTTGAGTCGCCCAAAAACAAGTACTGGAAAGACAGTCCTCTTTCAAGGTATACTCTTTCTTTGTAAATGCATTATAAAAAAACACTTGAAATTACCAAGATTATGAGCTAAAAATACCGTCTATTTGGTATTTATTCAGATAATATAAAATAAGGAGAATAGAGATAGCTGTTAAAAAGACTGAACAAACAAGGGTCAATCATCAGATTAGCGAAAAGGAAGTCAGGGTTATAGACTCCGAAGGAAATCAGCTTGGTGTGCTTAGCATTAAAGATGCGATTAATGTTGCCGAAGAGGCGGGATTAGATCTTGTTGAAGTTTCCCCTGGAGCCAGTCCTCCGGTCTGCAGGATTATGGATTTTGGAAGATTTAAATATCAGTTGACCAAAAAAAAGCAGGAAGCCAAGAAAAAACAAACTGTTGTTCAGGTAAAAGAAATCAAAGTAAGGCCAAAGACTGAAGATCATGATCTTAATACAAAACTAAGACAGATAAGAAACTTTTTATCCAAAAGCAACAAAGTAAAAGTTACTGTGAGGTTTAGAGGTCGTGAAATAACATTACCTGGAATGGGAAAAGATATTCTTACAAGAATAGCTGAGGAAATAGACGATATTGCAACAGTCGAAACCATGCCTAAATTTGAAGGCAGAACCATGATAATGATTTTGGCTCCAAAAAAAGAATAGTTATTTTATAACTAAATTTAAAATTAGCTGGAAATTGTCTTTTCTCAATTTCTGCTATATTTATTTGTTTTTGATATTTATTAAATATATATGATCCATAAAAATCTAATATTTTTATTTGCTTTTATTCAAATATTATTATTTTATTTTTTAACTTATGATTTTAAGCAGGTTTAGTGCAAGGAGATACTCAAATGCCTAAAATGAAAACAAACCGCGGCGCAGCAAAACGCTTTAAGGTTACAGCCAGTGGTAAGTTCAAGATGCGTAGAGCTAACAAAAGCCATATACTTACCAAAAAATCTACAAAGCGTAAAAGACAACTTCGTGCGGGTAAAATTGCGGACAAAACAAACGAAAAACAGTTAAGACAACTTCTTCCTTATAGTTAATGTCAGCTGGGTAAAAGGAGATTTTAAAATGAGGATTAAAAGAGGTTTTAAGGCAAGAAGAAGAAGAAATAAGGTTCTTAAGCTTGCAAAAGGCTTCAGAGGTGGCAGGGGTAATCTGTTTCGTACTGCCAAAAATGCTGTAGACAAAGCTCTGACCTATGCTTACAGAGACAGACGCCAGAAAAAAAGAACTTTCAGGCGACTGTGGAATGTTAGAATTAATGCAGCTGCAAGACTTAACGGTCTTAACTACAGTAAGCTTATCTGCGGATTAAAAAAGTCTGATATAGAACTAGACAGAAAAATACTGGCTGATCTTGCTATTTCGGACCCAAAGGCTTTCACTGCTGTTGCCGAGAAGGCTTCAGCAAGTCTATAGGATGATTATCCCGGCATCATGCCGGGATTTTTTTTTAACAATCGAGGCGATAAATTGGCACCTGAAAGTATTGACGAAATTGAAGAACAGGCATTAAAAGCCATTAAAAAAGCTGAAACTGAAGAACAGCTTCAGGGCATAAAAACTGAGTATTTAGGCCGAAAAGGCAAGGTAACTCTGTTTTTAAGAAACATTTCCTCACTTTCCCCAGAGGAAAGACCTGTAGCCGGAAAAAAAACAAACCTTCTAAAAAACAAACTTGAAAAAGAAATCAACTCCAAACTGGAAATGATTGAAGAAAAATTATCAGAACAATCAGCTGATATAGACGTGACTCTTCCGGGAAGAAAACCAAAAACCGGAACCCTTCATCCCATAACAAAAATTCAAAAGGAAATCTGTTCGATTTTTTTCAAACTAGGTTTTCAAATTGCCGAAGGTCCGGAAATTGAAGCAGACTGGTATAATTTTGAAGCTCTAAATTTACCAAAGCATCATCCGGCAAGGGATATGCAGGACACCTTCTATATTTCCAACAATGTGGTGCTCAGAACCCATACCTCTCCAATTCAAGTACGATATATGGAAAAAAACGAACCTCCCATAAGCATAATTGCTCCTGGAAAGGTTTATAGATGCGATTCGGATCTGACTCACACTCCAATGTTTCATCAGATTGAAGGGCTTCTCGTTGATAAAAATATCAGCTTCGGAGACTTAAAAGGTATTTTAGAATCTTTTATCCACAATCTTTTTGACAAGGAAACTTCCCTTCGTTTCAGGCCCAGCTTTTTCCCTTTCACTGAACCCAGTGCAGAAGTTGATATCAAATGTGTAATGTGCAGAGGCAAGGGATGCAGAGTATGCTCAAACACAGGCTGGCTTGAAGTTTTAGGTTCAGGAATGGTTCATCCCGCAGTATTTGAAAACGTTGGATATGACACTGAGGCATATTCCGGGTTTGCATTCGGAATGGGAGTTGAAAGACTTGCCATGCTGAAATACGGAATTAATGATTTAAGAAAATTTTATGAAAATGACTACCGTTTTCTGGAGCAGTTCTAGAAATGAAAATAAGTTTAAAATGGCTCAAAAAATTTACAAACTTCAAATCTTCACCTGAAGAACTTGCAGAAGCTCTTACAATGACAGGTCTTGAAGTTGAATCAATAGATTATCCCTATGGCTATCTTAAAGATATAATTATAGGAAAAATTGAAAAAATAATTGCTCACCCTAATGCTGACAAACTAAGAGTCTGTATGGTAAATACAGGAGGAGATGAAAACCTCCAAATTGTCTGCGGGGCTCCAAATATCTATGAAAACATGATTGGTCCTGTTGCCCTTCCCGGCACAGAGCTTCCCGGAGGAATTAAGCTCAAAAAAAGCAAGATCAGGGGCGAAGTCTCAATGGGAATGCTTTGCAGTGCAAAAGAACTTGAATTAACAGAAGACAGTTCAGGGATAATGGACCTTCCATCAGACTTAATCCCTGGAACCTCATTCATTGAAGCAATGGAACTTGACGGAGCTGTTTTTGAAGTTGATCTTACTCCAAACAGGGCAGATTGCTTAAGCCTCATTGGTATAGCAAGGGAAGTTGCGGCAATAGAAGGAACAAAACTTTCAATTCCTTTGGCAAACAAATATAAAGATGAAAGAAACAAAGGCGAGATTTTAGAAAAAGTCTTAGTGGAGGTAAAAGATCATGAACTTTGCCCAAAATACTGTGCAAGATATATTGAAGATGTCAAAATATCCCCCTCCCCTTTCTGGCTTCAAACCATTCTTTTATATTCAGGAATAAGGCCAATAAATAATATTGTTGATATTACAAATTATATTATGCTTGAAACAGGACAACCGCTCCATGCTTTTGATTATGATGAAATTAAAGGTTCTAAAATCATAGTTCAGCGTGGAAATGAAAATGAAAAATTTACAACACTAGATGGAAAAGAAAGAACCCTTGACTCAGAAATCCTAATGATTTGCGACAATGACAAAAAAATTGCCGCAGCAGGAATTATGGGAGGAGAAAATTCAGAAGTATCAGAAAAAACTTCCAGGATTTTACTTGAAAGTGCATATTTTTTTCCCCCTTCAGTAAGAAAATCAGCAAAAAAACTTGGGCTATCAACTGACTCCAGCCATAGATTTGAAAGAGGTGTTGACCCAGACCAGGTTGAAAAAGCTTTAAACAGAGCTGCCGAGCTTATAGAAGAGCTTGGAAATGGAAAAACAATTAATGGTTATATTGATACCCAGATAAAACCTTTTGATAAAAAGCAGATTAAGTTCTCAACACCAAACTGCAACCAAAGACTTGGTATAAAACTTTCGCCTGAAGAATCAGCTTCCCATCTTGAATCTGTGGGATTTACACTTGAAAAAACTGAGAACCCAGAAATTTTCATTGTAAATATCCCTTCTTACAGAGTTGATATTGAAAGACCTGAAGATTTAAGTGAAGAAGTTGCAAGAAGATATGGATATAATAACATCCCCACAACCTTTCCAAAGAATCCTTTCTTTGAAAAAGAGGACAAAAGTGATTATGGGCCCAGGCTGGAAATCAAGGAAATAATGAAGGGGTTGGGGTTTAATGAAATAATAAACTACAGTTTCATAGGGAATAATCTTCTTGAAAAATCAGGGCTCACAGGTGAATTTTATAAAGATCCTGTAAAAATTTTAAACCCGCTTTCAGAAGATCAGTCTTTGATGAGAACAGATCTTGTTCCAGGAATTCTTGAAACTATATCTTCCAACCTGTCAAGGCAGATATTAAATCTTAAAATTTTTGAAACCGGAAATACTTTCTTCCCTGATCTTGAGCAGATAAATCAATCAGTTCAAAAAGAATATATAATAGCTGCAATCACAGGAAACAGGAGAAACTTTCTTTGGGATGATAAAAGCCCTGAAGCTGATTTTTTTGACATAAAAGGAGTTGCTGAAGCCTTTTATGGAGAATTTAAAATTGAACCAGACTTTCAGAAATCAAAATCTCTACCTCCTTACGCTAAAAAAGGGGGCTGTGCAGATATAGTTATAAACGAAAAAATCTCAGGAAGAATTTTTGAAGTTTCACCAAAGACTCTTAAAAACTTTGGCATAGACCAAAAAACTTTTATTTTTTACACTACCCTTGATTCTGTATTGAAAAATAAAAAAGATTCAGCCCTTTTCAGAGAAGTTCCAAAATTTCCTGCTATGACAAGAGATATTACAATTATAATTCCAAAGGCAACTGAAGCAGGAAATATAATAAATCTTATAAAAGAACTCAATGAAGAAATAATTGAAAACATAACTCTTTTTGACGTTTATCAGGGCAAAGCTGTAAATGAAAATGAAAAAAGCCTGTCCTTTAGAATTACCTATAGATCATTGAAAGAAACCCTAAAAGATAAGCGGGTTAATAAAGTACATGACAAAGTTACTTCAGCTCTTTTGAATAATTTTGAAATCAGATTTCCCGGACAGGATTAATCTCTTGACTTTATAGGTGAAAAAGAATATAAGGACAGTTTAATTGTAGTAGTTTTAATGATGCCTCCTTCATAAAACGGGTCTTAAACCCGTTTTATTTTTTTATGGAACAACAAGTTATTGGAGTTAAAGATGGGCATAACCTCATCAAAAGAAAGACCAAACCTCATAAAAACAATTTCTGAGCTGGCCATTCCTGTTTGCGAATCAGAAGGAATAGAATTTGTTCATTCAGAATTTGCCGTAATTTCCGGAATGAAAATTTTAAGGCTGTACATAGATAAAGATGGCGGCGTTACAATTGATGATTGTGCAAAAATAAGCCGTGAGCTAAGTAATTTGTTTGACGTAAAACTTGACATTCCTGGTAAATATAGCCTTGAGGTTTCATCACCTGGCCTGGACAGACCTCTTGTAAAACCAGAGGACTTTTTAAGATTCAAGGGTAAAAAAGTAAACATCAAACTTTTCGAGCCTCTAAGCTCTGATTCTAACAGAAAAAACTTTAAAGGTATCCTTAAAGATTCTGATGAAAACTTTACAAAAATTGAGCTTGAAAATGAAGAAGTCTCAATCCCCTTTGACAAAATCAAATCAGCCAGGCTTAACCCTGAAATATAATTTTGGAGAATATACGAATGGTCTTCAGTGATATAAAAAGAGTAATTGAACAAATTGGAAGAGACAAGAATATTCCCCAGGGAGTTCTTATCAATGCGCTTGAAGAGGCGCTTATTTCAGCCGCAAAAAAAACACTGGGTCCTGATGTTGATATAGAAGTTGCTTATAATGAAAGAACAGGGGACACAGAAGTTTTTCAATTTAAAGATATTGTTGCCGGTGAAATTGAAAATCCCGAACTTGAGATATCACTTAAAGAAGGCCGTAAACTCGATCCTGAATGTGAAATAGGTGATAGTCTTGGAATAAAACTTGATACAACAAGCTTTGGCAGGATAGCTGCCCAGTCTGCAAAACAAGTGATAATCCAAAAGCTTAGAGACGCTGAAAGAAATGCAGTTTATGACAGCTTCATAGATCGGGAAGGCGAAATAATAAACGGGATTGTTCAAAGATTTGACAGAGATGATATAATTGTCAACCTTGGCCAGGCAGAAGCTGTTCTTCCTGCAAGGGAGCAGATAAAAAACGAAACATATAGAAGGGGCGACAGGATAAGAGCCAATATAATGAAGGTTCTTCATGAAAGCAGAGGTCCCCAGATTATTCTTACAAGAACCCATCCGGATTTCCTTATAAACCTTTTCAAAACCGAGGTTCCTGAAATCAGCGAGGGAGTTGTAAAAATTGATTGTGCAGCAAGAGAGCCCGGAGTAAGGGCCAAAATAGCAGTGCTATCCTCAGAATCCAATGTTGATCCAGTAGGTTCATGCGTTGGTGTCAAAGGCAGCAGAGTTCAGACAGTTGTCCAGGAGCTTCGTGGAGAAAAAATAGATATAGTTCTATGGAGCCCTGATGCAGCAAGGTTTGTCTGCAACGCTCTTGCACCTGCAGAAATAGCAAGAGTTATTATAGACGAAGACAATAAATCAATGGAAGTTATAGTTCCCGACGAATTTCTTTCCATAGCTATTGGAAAAAGCGGTCAAAACGTAAGGTTGGCTGCAAGGCTCACGGGCTGGCACCTTGATGTGAAAAGTGAAGCTGCTTATTCTCTTGCAATGAAACAAGGCTACGACTCTCTTATGGCAGTTCCTGGGATAGGACTTGAACTTGCAGAAAAGCTTTATTCAGGAGGATATAGTTCTCCAGAGGAAATTAAGGATATAAGTGCTGCAGAACTATCCCAGATTGAAGGAATAGATGAAACAGAAGCTCAAAAAATAATAAATTCAGCCTCAAAAATGCATTCTGACTCAACTTCAGAAGATTTTGTTGACGAAACTGATGATGCAGAAACTGATGACGTAGAAACTGATGACGTAGAAACTGATGACGTAGAAACTAACGACGTAGAAAATGACGACGTAGAAAATGACGACGTAGAAAATGACGACGTAGAAACTGATGACGTAGAAACTGATGACGTAAAAACTGATGATGCAGAAATTGATGATGCAGAAATTGATGATGCAGAAATTGATCTGGAAGAAAACAAACCGGAAAAAGATATAGAAGAAAGTTAGTTTTATTAATACGGTTTTGATATTAAGAATTTAATTAGAAATTAAGAACTTAAGTTTTAAACATATAATGATAATAGTAGTTGTTCGTAAACTAAATTTTTTTAGTTAATTTTAAACACAAATTAAATCTTCAAAAAGATTGAAACTCTGATCTGGTTTAAAATTTAAAAAAATTTAAGTTCAGCAGCCGCTTAAAAGATTAGTTTTATAAGTGCCCGTACAAATATTTTTTTAATATTTAGTTGTTTATATTTTTTAAGAAATATTTTATTAGTTTTTCTAGAGAAACAGATATACAGGGCGTAAAAAGGGGGAATGGATGAGAATCAGAGTATATGAACTTGCAAAAGAATTGAATATGACCAATAAGGCCCTTGTTGACAAAATACGAAAGATGGGTGACATAGAAATCAAAAGCCACATGAGTTCCCTTGATTCCGAATCTATTGAAAAAATAAAAATCAGAATCCTCGGAAAGCCCAATGAATCTGAAGAAAAACGAGTTAAGCCCACTGTTATAAGAAGACGAAGAGCAAATAAAACAACAACCCAAGCTGACAGTATTCAGGACGATTCAAATGAAGCAAAAGCAGAAAATGCTGATAAGTCAGATGAATTAGTAAAAAAAGAAGTACCTGACTCCGATGCAGCTGAGTTGAGCAAAGAAAAAACAGAACCCGCTGAAAAACCCGTTTCAGAGGATGATTCAGTTGCAAAAGACGATGATAAAATAGAAAAGAAAGCCATGCCTGAAAAATCAGCTGCTGAAAAACCAAAAGAAAAAGACGTGCCTTCTCCAGAGAAAAAAGAACCTCAAGCTGGCACAAAAACACAACGTAAAAAGAAAAAAAATAAAGGTGGGGCAAAAATTATTTTTAGACCTGACCCTCCACCGGTAAAAAAAGAACCGGAGAAAGTTCCCGAACCTATTCTGGAAAAACCTTCACAAGAGGTTAAAGATCAGGAAGACAAAAGTAAAAGTCAGATTGAGAAACAAAAATCTTCTTCAAAAAAATCAGAAAGGCCTAAAAAAACTGAAATAGTGCTGGATACAGAAGAAGCATTTAAAGCACTGGATCCTAAAATAATTTCTGGAGATGACGACGAAAAAGAAAGATCTGATAAGCTTAATAAAGGCAGAAACAACAGTGAAGAAGCAAAAAAGCCCAAGAAAAAAAGAAGAAGAACCAAGAAAAAAGAAGTTGTTGAAGGTGATGAACTCTACGAAGCAGCTTTCAATAAAAAATACAAGAAAAACAAAAAAGGCCGGAGAGTTCAAGTAGTAGAAAAACCAGTACACCAAAAAACCCAGATCACTGTCCCAAAGGCAATTAAAAGAAGAGTAAAAGTTGACGAAACAATTGTTCTTTCTGAACTTGCTAAACGAATGGGAATCAAAGCCAATGAGATGATTGCAAAGCTCATGAGCATTGATGTAATGGTTACCGTAAACCAGACAATTGACTATGAAATAGCAGAGTTGGTTGCAGGAGAATTTGGATTTGAGGTTGAAAAGGCATCTTTTGAGGAAGAAACTCTTATAAATGTCCATCATGATGCCTCGGAAAAAGATAAAAATCTCCCTCGCCCTCCAGTTGTAACTGTTATGGGTCACGTTGACCACGGAAAAACATCGCTTCTTGATGTAATAAGAAAAACAGGAGTTGCAGAAGGCGAGGCAGGTGGAATAACTCAGCACATAGGTGCATATATTGTTTCAACTGATAATGGAGAAATTGCCTTCCTTGACACCCCTGGTCATGAAGCCTTTACAGCAATGAGAGCAAGAGGAGCAAAGGTCACAGATATAGTAATCCTTGTTGTTGCAGCCGATGATGGAGTGATGCCCCAAACAATTGAGGCTATCAACCATGCCAAAGCTGCTGATGTCCCAATTGTTGTTGCAATAAACAAAATAGACAAACCAAGTGCAGACCCAGATGTTGTTAAAAGAGAGCTTTCAGAACATGGAATTCTTTCTGAAGACTGGGGAGGAGATTCAATTTTTGTAAATGTTTCTGCTAAACAAAAAATCGGTATTGAAGAACTTCTTGAAATGGTTCTTCTTCAAGCTGAAATTTTAGATCTAAAGGCTGACCCTGACAAATTTGCAAAAGGACATGTAATTGAAGCAAGACTTGATACAGGGCGAGGTCCTGCTGCTTCAGTTCTTGTGCAGGAGGGAACTCTAAAGCAAGGCGATGCTGTTGTATGCGGAACTCATTATGGAAAAATAAGAGCTTTGTTCAATGACCAAGGAGATAAAATTGAGTCTGCAGGACCAAGTATTCCTGTGGAAATTCTTGGTCTCAGCGGAGTTCCTGAAGCAGGAGACGAACTTCTTGCACTCAAAGATGAAAAAGACGCAAAACAAGTTGGTGAGCACAGGGCTGCAAAACAAAGAGCCAAAGAGCTTGCCAAATCATCCAGAATGAGCCTTGAAGGTCTTTTTGAAAAAATTGAACATAGAGCAGTAAAAGATCTTAATCTCATAATAAAAGCAGATGTCCAGGGCTCAATTGAGGCTCTTAGAGAATCACTTATAAAACTTTCAACTGATGAAGTTAAAATTAAAGTTGTTCACTCTGCAACTGGTACGGTAAGTGAGTCAGACGTAAGCCTTGCAACTGTTTCAGATGCAATTATCCTGGGCTTTAATGTTCGCCCTGCTCCAAAAGTAAGAGAACTTGCTGAAGAAGAAAATATCGACATGAAGTTCTACAATGTTATCTATGATGCAATAAAGGACATAGAAAACGCCATGTTAGGACTGATGGATTCTACATATAAAGAAGTCACTCTTGGCACAGCAGACGTAAGAGCTGTCTTTTCTGTTCCCAAAATCGGTAAAGTTGCAGGATGCCTTGTAACAAACGGAAAAATGAAAAGAGGCAAGAACACAAGAGTTTTAAGAGACGGTATAATAATTTTTGACGGCCAAATGTCTTCACTCAAACGTTATAAAGATGACGCAAAAGAAGTCAATGAAGGTTATGAATGTGGAATTGGGATAGATAGATTCAATGACATAAAAGAAGGCGATACTATAGAATGTTATATGATCGAGGAAATAAAGCCTACTAAGTTGGGATAAAGGAGATTTAATGGCCAAAGATTACCCGCGTTCTGCAAGAATAGCAACCCAGATTCAGGTAATTGTGTCAGAAGTGCTTATAAAAAAAATAAAAGATCCAAGACTTTCAGGAGCAAGTATAACAGCCGTTAAAATGAATAAAGATCTTTCATCTGCCTATGTATACTTTGCTGTAACAGGAGCAGATAAAAATAAGGCTAAGGAAGCAGAAAAAGGATTTCATAGTGCAAAAGGTTTTTTTAAGAAAAAAATTGGTACAGAATTAAAATTAAGATATATTCCAGAACTAAAATTTTTCTATGACACAGTCCTTGACAATGGACAAAAAATGGAGGAGCTTTTTAAATCTCTCAAGAAAACAGAAAATCGGTCTGAAAATGGTGAATTCGATTCTTGATAAAAGCTCCAATGTTCTAATAACAAGTCATCTTCACCCTGATGGAGATGCTATTGGTTCAATGCTTTCAATGGGTAAAGCCCTTGAAAAAAAAGGGAAAAATATTTATCTTTACAATGAAAGTCTGATACCCAAAATTTTTTCATTCCTACCAGGGATTGAAAAAATTAACAGAAAAATACCTGAGTGCTTAAAATTTGACACAGCTATTATTCTTGACTGTAGCGAAACTGGAAGAACCGGAAAGTGCAAGGAAGTTCTGAAAAACATTCCTGAGATTATAAATATAGACCATCATAGAACAAATAGTTATTTTGGAACTTTTCAAATAATTGACCCAAATGCCTGTGCCACAGCAGAAATAGTTTACACAATTATAAAAGACCTTGGCGTAGAGATCTGCTCTGAAATAGCCTATTCAATATACACAGGGATTTTTACAGACACAGGATCTTTTCGTTTTTCAAACACAAATCCAGAAGCTTTTTCCATTTGCAGAGAAATGATTGATTACGGAGTAATTCCTCACAAGGTGGCCCAGCAGATTTACGGAAGCTATTCACTTGGAAGAATAAAGCTTATAAATCTTGTTCTTGATTCAATTGAAATATCTGAAAACAAAAAAATGTCCCTTATGGTTCTTACCCAGGACATGCTTAAAAAAACAAAGACAAAAAAAGAAGATATATCAGAACTTATAAATTACGCAGAGCATATAGAAGATGTTAAAGTTGCAGCCCTTATAAAAGAAGGTGAAAAGCTGAAAAACAAAAAGCAATGCTATGATGTAAGCTTAAGATCAGACGGAACAATTGATGTCTCTGAAATTGCATTTTCATACGGAGGCGGAGGTCATGAAACAGCAGCAGGATTTTCAACAACAATTCCCTTTCCTGAACTTAAAAATAAAATCATGTCTATAGCCGATCGGATCTGAATATAGCAATGAATAAATCAAGTGGAATCATCCTTTTAAACAAGCCAGAAGATTTAAGTTCAAACACAGCTTCCAATTTAGTTAAAAAAATATTTTCAGCTAAAAAAGCTGGACACACTGGAACTCTTGATCCTTTTGCCCAAGGACTTTTGCCTGTATGTATAAACAGGGGAACTCGTCTTGTAAGATATTTAATGGAAAAAGACAAAGAATATATAGGCACAATAAAGCTTGGAATCCAGACAGACACCCTCGATAAAACAGGTGAAATTACAGGAAAAGCAGAAGTCCCAAAAATCAATTCTTTTGATATTGAAAACGCAATGGCTAAGTTCAGGGGTAAAATCAAACAAATCCCCCCTGCCTTTTCAGCTTTGAAGCATAAGGGAATTCCCTTGTACAAATATGCAAGAAAAGGTGAAATGATTGAAAAAGAAGCTAGAGAAATAAATATCTTTGAGCTTGAAACTTTGTTTTTTGAAAATGATATTTTAAAAATCAGGGTAAAATGTTCAAAAGGAACATATATAAGAACTCTGGCATCAGACCTTGCAAAAGAACTTGGCACCTTAGGTCATCTTACAGATCTTGAAAGAACAAAAAACGGATATTTTGATTTATCAAATTCTTTTACCCTGGAAGAGCTCAGGCAGAAAAAATCTGAAAATGACCTTGAAAGTTGTATGATAAGCCTTGAAAAGGCAACAGATTTTATCCACACAATAAAAATTGACAAAACAATAGAAGAGGCTGTAATCAATGGTAAAAAAATTTTACCAAAAGATCTTTTCATAAATTTTTCAATTGAGGAAAACATTCCCTTCAGGCTTATTAACCAGGAAAATCAGCTAAAAGCTTTGATAAGAAGAGTAAACAATTGCGATTATTTAAAATATGATGCGGTCTTTAATTGAAAATATTATCAAGTTGTTGTATTAGTTAATTGTTCTGCAAAAATTCAGGACTAGTTCCTGCGGTCTGAATGGAATATCGGATCGATAACCGCAGACAAATTTATTAATTTATTCCAAAATATTAAGGAGTTTAAGTTGGTACTTGCAAAAGAGCAAAAAAAAGAAGTAATTGACGGTTTTAAAAGACACGAAGAAGACACAGGTTCTCCTGAAGTTCAAATCGCGATTCTTACTAAAAGAATTATCTACCTGACAGATCATGTTAAGGTTCACACCAAAGATCATCATTCCAGAAGAGGTTTGCTGACTCTTGTTGGAAGGAGAAGAAGACTTCTTAACTATCTCAGAAAGAAAAACATCACAAGATACAGATCAATACTTGAAGAACTGAATCTTAAGCGTTAAAAAAAATAAGGGCAGAAAAAGCTCTGCCCTTTTCAAAAACAATCCATGAAATTTCAACAAATTCCTGATTAGACTTCCGCGCAAATAATTTTTCGGTTTTAATCATTTAAAAACCGGAAAGCTGTTTTTGCGTAAGTCTTACGGAAGTTGAAATTTCGTAAAGAAAACGGAGTAATTAATGGAACAAATAGTAAAAACAGAAATCAGCGGTCGCGAACTTTCGATCTCAACTGGTAAAATAGCAAAACAAGCATCTGGTTCGGTAATAGTTCAATATGGAGAATCAATGGTCCTTGTTACTGCTGCGGCAAGTAACGAAGGAAGAGACGATATAGATTTTCTCCCTCTTACTGTTGAATATATGGAAAAAGTATATTCTGCGGGAAGAATTCCAGGAAACTATATGAGAAGGGAAATGGGAAGACCCAGCGAAAAAGCAACTTTAACATGCAGGCTGATTGACAGGCCAATTCGCCCTCTTTTCCACGATAACTATTCAAACGAAACCCAAGTTATTGCAACAGTGCTTTCTATGGATAAAGAAAATGACCCCGACATCCTTGCATTGATAGGAGCCTCAGCCGCACTGACAATTTCTGAAATTCCCTTTGACGGACCTATGGGTGCAGTCAGGGTTGGACGGATAAATAATGAAATCATAATTAACCCGACAATTGACCAGGTCAATTCACCTGAATGTGACATAAACATTGTCCTTACAGGCTCAAAAACCGGAATAACAATGGTTGAAGGTGGCGGAAACATAGTAAGCGAAGCAGATGTAATAGATGCAATTTTTGCTGGTCATGATGCAATGCAGCCAATAATCAAAATCCAGGAGGAGCTTGCAAAACTTGCAGGTAAAGAAAAAATGCAGCTTCCTGAAAAAAAGATAAACCAGGAACTTTTAAATGAAATTGAAACTCTTGGTAAAGAAGATATAAAAAACGCTCTTAAGACTGAAGGTAAATTCGGAAGAAAAAATGCTGTAAAAAAAGTAAGAGAAAAAATAAAAGAAGCTCTTTCAGAAAAATATGAAGAAGATGAACATCTTATTTCACCTTACTTTGAAAAAGTTGCAAGACAGGCCAGCAGAGAGATAGTTTTAACTGAGAAAAAAAGAATAGACGGAAGAGCTTTTGATAAAGTAAGACAAATTACCTGTGATACAAAAATCCTTCCAAGAGTACATGGAAGTGGTCTTTTCACAAGAGGTGAAACCCAGGTACTTGGAGTTCTTACCCTTGGCTCAGGTCAGGACGCCCAAAGAGTTGAAACCCTCAGCGGTGGCAATGAGTCAAATGATTTTATGCTCCACTATAACTTCCCTCCGTTTTGTGTTGGAGAAGTCAAAAGACTTGGTGGCCCAAGCAGAAGAGAATTTGGTCATGGAGCACTTGCATACAGAGCACTAGAAAAGGTTCTGCCAAACAAAGAGGATTTTGAATATACAATAAGAATTGTTTCAGAAGTAATGGAGTCAAATGGTTCTTCTTCAATGGGAACTGTTTGTGCGGCAACACTTGCACTTATGGACGGAGGAGTTCCCATAAAAGCTCCTGTTTCAGGAATTGCAATGGGTCTTGTAAGTGAAGGAGATGAAGTTGCTATTCTTTCAGATATTCTTGGTGATGAAGATCATACAGGAGACATGGACTTTAAGGTTGCTGGAACAAGAGAAGGAATTACCTCAATCCAGATGGATATAAAAATCAAAGAGCTTCCAAAAAATATACTTGAAAAAGCCCTTCATCAGGCAAAAGAAGGTCGAATTCATATTCTTGACGAAATGCTTTCAGCCATTTCTGTACCAAGGACAGATATTTCCCAATATGCACCAAAAATTATCACCATGAAAATCAAGCAGGATAAAATTGCAGCATTGATCGGCCCTGCAGGAAAGGTAATCAGGGAAATTCAGTCATCTACAAATACAACCCTTGAGGTTACAGATGATGGTACAGTTAAAATTTCTGCAAATTCAAAAGAGGCTTCAGATGCTGCTGTTGCAAGAGTAAATGAGATCTGTCTTGATCCTGAAATTGGGAAAATTTATTCTGGAAAAGTTGCAAGAACTACTGATTTTGGTGCTTTTGTAGATCTAAGCCCAAATACAACAGGACTTCTTCACATTTCAGAACTTGCCAATTACAGAGTTGCGAAAGTAACAGATGTAGTAAAGCCAGGAGACGTTATAAACGTTAAGGTTCTTGATGTTACAAGAGATGGTAAGATTCAGCTAAGTCTTAAGGAAGCAGATCCTGAACAAGCCGGCAAAAGCGATGACAAAGATAAAAAAAAGAATGACAATAAAAGAGGTGGTTTCAGAAAAGACAGAAACTCTGACAACAAAAAATAACCTCTAAACAAAGGTGCCGGCTAAAAACACCGGCACCAGAAAAAAATAATTCATGAAATCAGCAAGTCAGAGCAAAACAATTTACCTAAGTCCCAAAACAAAAAGTAATTTTATTAATCCTGGACAAAAGATACAAAAAACCACTCTTCCAAATAAAATAAAAATTATCACTCATAAAATTCCATATATTCGTTCAATAACCATGGGTGTTTGGATAGATGCAGGTTCAAGGGATGAGGAAGCCCACGAGCACGGAAAAGCACACTTTATCGAACATATGCTTTTTAAGGGAACCCAAAAAAGATCCGCCTTTGATCTTGCTAAAGAATTTGACGCAATAGGAGGAAATTCAAACGCTTTTACTTCTGTTGAAGCAACCTGCCTTTTTGCTCAGGTAATGGACGAACATTTTCCTCAAATGGCTGAAATACTTTCAGATATTTTTCTTAATTCAGAATTTGACCCCAATGAAATTGAACATGAAAAGCAAGTCATTTTTCAAGAAATTGAAATGTTTGAGGAAAATCCTGAGGATCTTGTAATGTCTCTTCTAGACGAGAATAGATGGAAAAATCATTCTCTTGGAAAAAATATTCTTGGCACCAGGCAAACCATAGCAGCAATTAATTCAAAAAAAATTAAGCATTTTTTTGAAAAACATTATACACCTGAAAAAATGACCATAGCTCTGGCAGGAAATATTGAGCATGATGAGGCTGTCAATATTCTTGGCAAATCCTTTGGTAAAATAAAAACTTCCAAATATGAAACCGCCAAAAGGCAAAAACCAACACCTGAAAAAGGAATTGTTTTTTTAAAAAGGCCAACTGAACAATATCATCTTTGCCTGGGCACAGACGGTTTTTCCAAAAAAGACAGAAACAGGTTTAAAGCATCACTTTTTACCACAATTTTAGGCGGAAATATGAGTTCCAGGCTTTTTCAGGAAATAAGAGAAAAACGAGGCCTTGCCTACTCGATTTATTCCTTTTTAAATCAATTCTCTGATACAGGGATGATAGGAGTTTATGAAGCAGTCTCTAAAGAAAATCTTATTCCCTCGCTAAAGCTTATTTTAAAAGAAATAAAAAATTTAAAAAATAAAAAAACTTCTGACGGAGAGCTTGAAAGTGCAATTTCCTTTACCAAGGGAAATCTCCTCTTATCTATGGAAAGCACAGAAAATCTCATGGTAAAACTCGCTCAGAATGAAATTTTATATAAAAGATATATTCCTTTTGAAGAAACAATTTCTGAAATAGAAAAAATCACCTGGAATGATATAAGGGACATGGCAGACAGAATTTTTGACAGAAGCACAGTTACTGCATCTGTTGTAGGCCCTGACACTTCTCAAAAACAGCAATTTGAAAATATTTTGAAGATATAAAGAAGATATAAAAATGACAAATATAAAAATAAAAATTCTTGAACCTGAAATTTTTGACATAGAGCTTCCCAGATACATGACACAAGGTGCCTCAGGAATGGATATAAGAGCATTCCTACCTAAACCTTTGGTTTTAAAGCCAATGGAAATCAAGCTAATTCCCACAGGATTTGCAATGGCAATTCCACCCGGGTTTGAAGCTCAGATAAGGCCAAGATCAGGACTTGCAGTAAAAAAAGGAATTACAATTATAAATTCACCTGGAACAATAGATTCAGATTATAGAGGGGAAATTAAAATCGCCCTTGTAAATCTTTCTTCCGGGGAATACATTGTTGAAAAAGGCCAAAGAATAGCCCAGATGGTAATATCAAAAGTAGAACAAGTAAAACTTATACAGGCGGATAATCTTGAAAATACTTCCAGAGATTCAGGTGGGTTCGGTCACACCGGAACTCATTGACAATTCAAATCTTTATTTTTCTGTTCTTGCCAGCGGAAGCAGCGGAAACAGTGTTTTTATAAAAAACAAAGATGTAAAAATTCTTATAGACTCAGGTCTTTCAGGAAAGCAGATTGAAAAAAGACTGGAACTTATAGGAGAAGATCCAAAAGGACTCAAAGCCATAATAATATCCCATGAACATTCAGACCATATTAGAGGTGCTGGGGTCCTATCGAGAAGATACAATATTCCAGTTTATGGGAATAAAAAAACCATTGCGGCCTCAGAAACCTGTATAAAAAAAACTTTCCAAACAGTTTTTTTTGAATCTGGAGTCCCTTTTTTCATAGGACAAATGAAAATAAATCCATTTTCAATTTCACATGATGCTGTAGACCCTTGCGGGTTTACAATCAAAGCGGGAAACTCAAAACTTGGGGTTGCAACTGATCTAGGTTTTGCAACCGCTCTTGTAAAAACCAGACTTAAAAACTGCACAGGGATTGTGATTGAAGCAAACCACGACCCTACTCTTCTTGAATCAGGTCCATACCCCTGGTTTTTGAAACAAAGAATAAAAGGACGCAATGGTCATCTTTCCAATGAAGATGCTAGAAATCTTCTCGGTGAAATTGCAGATAAAAACTTAAAAAAAATTATCCTTGGTCATTTAAGCAAAGAAAACAATTGCCCTAATAAAGCACTTTCCATAGTATCCCAGGCAATTAAAAATTTGAAATCAGAAATTTTCAATGCTTCTGAAGAAAAACCAACAGCTTTGTTCAAAATATAAATCTTCTCAAATAACCCTAAAAGCTCTCCTTTATCAATATTTTATATTTTTAAAGTATAAACTCTTAAACCCAATCCCTCACAACTGTCATAACGTCAGTTTTTAATGAAGCTAACAGCCTGCTTTTACAGATTAATTATAAAATTTATTTTTTTATTCTCTAAAGAAACATTTATCTTGACAAGAAACTTAACGTTAACGTAAAGTTTATTAAAAACCATCACCCCGGGAGGAATTATTCAAGATGAATCAGTCAGTCTCAAAAACACAATGGAAAGATTTATACAATCAAAAGCTGTGCAGTGCTGAAGAAGCCGCAAAAATTATAGTCTCCAATGATAAAGTCGGATTAAGCGGAGGAACTTGCATTCCTCCGGCTTTTTGCAGAGCATTGAGTGCTCGAGCCAATGAATTGAAAAATATATTGTTAGGCCTTGGATTTGCGATGGATTTCTATGATTTTATGGACCCGAAAAACAAAGAGAGCTTTGAGATCGAAACCATGTTTGTCGGCCCTGTGGAACGAATCTGTATGCAGCAAGGGGTTTCCAATTATGTTCCTCTTCACCTTGGTGACTGCCCTAGTTATGTTGAATCAAGAGGATACAACATAGTTTCATCAGTAGTTACCCCTCCCGATGAAAACGGCTATATGTGCAGGTCTCTTTTCGGTTCATTCCTTCACAAAAAGGATATTGCAAAAGCTGATACAGTAATTGTAGAAGTAAACAAAAAACTTCCAAAAATAAACAGTGAAGATTTCATGATTCATGTGTCTGAAGTGGATCATATAATTGAAAATGACGCCGATATTTTTGAAGTTCCTGAAATTGTAATTACTGAGACAGAAAAAAAGATTGCCAGCTATATTTCGGAGCTAATTGATGACGGCTCAACTATTCAACTGGGGTTTGGAGGTCTTGGGAATGCAATCGGACATAACTTAAAAAACAAAAAAAACCTGGGAATGCATTCAGAAGTTGTAACTCCCTCAGTTATGGAACTTGTAAAATCAGGAGTAATTAACGGCTCTCAAAAAACATTTATGCCAGGAAAAGTAACTGCTGCCTTTTGTGTGGGAACAAAGGAATTTTACGATTTTATCCATGAAAACGATGATTTTGTGTTTAAAGATATAAGCTATATAAACAATCCCCTTATAATTGCTAAAAACGACAACCTTGTTTCAATTAATAATGCTCTTATGATTGATCTTACAGGTCAGGCCGCATCTGAGTCAATTGGGACATATCAATACAGCGGAACAGGCGGCCAACTTAATTTCATCCATGGGGCAAAACTTTCCAAAGGAGGAAAAAGCATTATCTCCTTAAACTCAACATTTACAGATAAAAATGGTGAATTAAAATCTAAGATTGTCCCTTATTTTCCGCCGGGAACAATAGTTACAACCCCAAGAACAGAAGTTGAATATATAGTCACTGAATATGGAGTGGCTAACCTTAGATACAAGAGCACGGCAACTCGGGTAAAAGCCCTTATCAGCATAGCCCACCCCCAATTCAGGGAAGAACTAGTTAAAAAAGCAGAAAAAAATAATTGGATCTGATTTATCAGTTTTTTTATTGCCTGTGCACTTATTGTACGGGCAATATGTTTTTAAGTTTTATGATAAACAAAATCTTTATACAAATTTACTTACCCAAATTAAATTTTTTGGATAAAAGAATGAATGTTTAAATTGTAATTGACTGAAAAATCTCTATCCTACTTTAAGTAAAAACGGTGATATATGAAAAAAAAAGAAAACCCCCACCAAACATTTTCCATTTCCAATCTTGCTGAAGAATTTGAAATAAGCACAAGAACCATAAGATTTTATGAGGAAAAAGGTCTGATCTGCCCGGGAAGAACAGAAGGCAATCAAAGAGTTTATACAAGAAAAGACAGGGCAAGATTAATTCTTATTTTAAAAGGGAGAAAATTTGGCTATTCAATAGATGAAATTTCAGAAATAATTGGCCTGGCTGATATTGATCTTGATGAAATTGACCAGATAAAAAAAACATTGGAATACGGCAAAAAACGTCTTGTTGAAATAAGTGAAAGAATAAGCGAGTTAAAGCTGCTTGAAGAGGATATTATAAGTTTTCATGAAAAGGCAAAAGACAGACTGGAAAAACTTTTAAAAGAAAAAAATAAATAAAAAAATGCCCAATTTTAAAGCACATTCAGATCTAGGAGTTGTTGCAGGATACAGCTCAGGAGCATTAAGTCTGTATTTTCTTGACAAATCAATTTCCTTGTCAGGAATTATTTTCTTAAGTACATATGCCGGCTCTATTTTCCCGGATATTGACAGTGACAACAGCAGGACAATAAATATAGTTTTCAATATATTGTCTGTTCTTGGCGGTTTTATGGCCATTATTTTAATGCTTGACTCAAAATTAAAATACGCTTTTCTTGTTCCCCCTTCAGTTTATATATTTATTAAATTTATTTTTTCCAAAATCTTCAAATATTATTCCAGACACAGAGGAATTTACCATTCAATTCCAATGGCCGCTTTACTATCTCTTCTTATTTTTCATTTTTCTTCTTTAAAATTCGGCGAAATTTTTGGATTTGCCATTGGAGTATCTTTTTTATTTGGGTATCTCCTTCACCTTATTCTTGATGAGATGTTTTCTCTTTATGACTATGACCAAAAAAAATTTGCTATAAAAAGATCCCTTGGAACAGCTTTTTCCTTGAAAGGAATGAACAAATATACAACAAGTTTTGTCTATATTTCAGTTTTTGCTCTTATTTATATAAACTTTAATAAGCTTTCCAAGGCAGTCTTTTTTTTCAAAGATTTTTTTTAAAAATAAAAAACCGGGTTTATTTATTTAAAATAACAGCCATCTGGGATAAAAAAATTAAAAACATCCCCGTACCCGAAGTAATGGTCAAGGGTTCTCCCAAAAAAAAAAACACCTAAAAAGGCTGCTGTAAGAGGTTCTGCCAGAGTAAGGGTTCCAACAGCAGAAACCTTTACAAATTTAAGCCCTCTTCCATAAAAAAGATAAGCAACCCCAGCAGAAATAACTCCAAGATATAAAATAACTCCAATCCCTTGAAAACTAAAAATCCAGCCAATGGGGTAGACAAAAAAGAAAATCATCAAAAAAACACTGCCAATAAGGCACGACATTCCAGTCACCCTGTCTTGGTTTCTTGTTTTTATCAGTCTTTTAACAACAAGGGTAAAAACTGAATATGAAAACCCAGCAAGAAGAGCCATTAAAATTCCAAAGGTTTCTATCTGAACAGATCCATTGGTAGTTTTCATCAAAAGAAAAAGTCCTGAAACTGCAAGCAAAGTTGAAACAAACCATCTGGCTCCAAGTTTTTCCCTCTCAAACAATACTCCAAGAATACCGGCAAATACAGGGGAGCTTCCCATTGCAACCATCACTCCCACAGCTACTCCTGTAATCTTTATTGCAGAAAAATACCCGAATTGAAAAAAAGCCTGGCAAAGCCCGGTAAAAATTAAAGCAGGAGTAAAAAAATCCTTAAAACTTTTTGACTGCTCTGTAAAAAAAGAAAATGATGTGATAAAAAGTCCTGCTATAAAAATTCTGAAAGCACCGATTACAGCAGGCGATGCATCTATTGGTGCATAAGACTGAACAACTCCTGATGTTCCCCATAAAACTGAAGCCGCAACAATTAACAGCCGTCCTTTTACAACATCATTCAAATGTTTATTATTATTCATTTTATAATTACCAGGTTTCAATTGATATTTTTAAATTTTTATAAATCTGGAAAGTAACCATCTGGCTGGAATATAAAATCCGAAGGTCTGATAAAATCAATTAAAAAAATAAGCGATTTTCATATTTTACAAATAAAACATCAATGAAAACCGCTCAATTTAAATAAAATATCATTCAAAGGTTTTAAGGCTGTTTCTAAGGCTTTCTCCAGCTTCTTTGACAATACGCTGAATAAGCTCATCTACTGAAGGGATGTCCTTGATTCTTCCCACAGACTGACCTATTGTAAGCATTGCTTCTTCCGCATTTCCTTCTTTCCAGACTTTTTTGGCTCTTTCACCGGAAATTAAGGGAAGAAGTGCGTCAAGCTCTCCGCCCTTGCGTTCCACTTCTTCAATTTGTTTCATTATCTTGTTTTTTAAAGCTCTGACCTGAAGACCAAACCCGCCTAAAAGACTCTGAAGATTAAGGGAAGTATCATTTTCATTTTTTTCCAGAAGAACTGAATATATATTTTCATGAACACCGCTTTCTTTTGTGGCAAGAAATCTTGTTGCCATCATCATTCCGTCGGCTCCAAGACAAAGTGCTGCTGAAAGACTTTTCCCATCTGCCATTCCGCCTGCTGCAATAACCGGAATATCAACTTCTTCAACAACACGGGGAACCAAGACCATGGTGGAAACATTGTCGCTATGGGGAAAGCCCCCTTCTTCAAATCCTGCAACGGTTACAGCGTCATAACCCACCTTCTGAGCATGAACAGCGTGCTTTACAGTTCCCACCTTGTGAACCACCTTTACACCTGCCTCTTTTGCCATGGGAATAAACTCTGGACCAAGAAAGGTATCTGCAGGAGCACCTGCAATCTCAATGGCCTTTACCTTTTTTTCACAGGAAATTATGAAAAAATCCTGGAGCAGCTCAACAGGCAGCCTTATAGACGGCATGGTGGTGATATTTACTATAAAAGGCTTATCTGTAAGCTCTAAAGTTTTATCAACCGCCTGCCTAAATTCATCAGATGAATTGTAATTTCCTGAAGTCAAATTTCCCATTGCACCGGAATTACTTATTGCAGCGGCAAGCTCGGGCTTGGCAATCCACAACATTCCTCCACATTGGATTGGATATTTTATACCAAATAGTTCTGTCATTCTTGTTTTCATAAAAAACCTTTGCATAAATTAAAAAATTAATCAAAAAAATCAATGCTCTAGAAAAAACTCTTAAATCAAAAATTTTCAAATTTATTTCTGACAAAGCCCTATCCTTTTTGATGGAATTTGTCAATTAAGTCATTATAAGCAATTTAAAAGTCAATATTCTTAAAAAATTCTGACTTATTTATAAAGTAAACACTAAAATAAACCACTAATAGCAAAATGCTTTGTATTTCAAAGTCTTGCCCTTAAATAACTTTTGCAAAAATAAAATATATATATTACTTCTTTACATAAAATCATATAATACTAATCATTAATAAAATTTTAATATTAAAATTGAAAAACAAAACTTTAGTAATAAATTTTTAATCAGGACAAACCAGATAATTTTATGGAATTAAATTTAAAACCAACAGTATTTGAAGTAAAAAACCAGCTCACAATAATAAATCCCCACCCTCTTATTATTAAAAAAGCAAAAAACGAACTTGAAATTATAAATCCGAAGTGGTCAGAAAATGAAAGAATGGGCAGATGGAACGGGAAGACATCAAAAACCCTTAAATTTTATTTTTTTGACAATAAAAAAAACCTTGTAATCCCAAGAGGTCTTTCAAGGGAATTCATAAAATTTTGCTTAAACAACCAAATAGAGTATAAAATTTCAGATAAAAGAAAAGAAGCTGAAAGTATAGATTTTTCTTTTAGTGGAGAGCTTAAATCTTTTCAAAAAAGAGCTGTGTATGATATTTTTTCAACTGATTTCGGAGTCTTGAATGCACCCACAGGTTCTGGAAAAACAGTGATGGCCCTTTACCTGATTTACCTAAGGAAACAACCCTCCCTTGTTATTGTTCATACAAAAGATCTTGCAAGACAATGGATAAACCAGGCATCACATTTTCTAAACATAGATAAAAAAGAAATCGGGCTTATAGGAGCCGGCAAAAAAAAAGAAGGTAAAAAACTTACCATAGGCCTTGTTCAAAGTCTTACTAAATATCAGGGGAATCTTAAAGATAAAATCGGCCACCTTATTGTTGATGAATGCCATAGAACCCCCTCAAGAACTTTTACAGATGTTGTAAGTTCATTTCCTTCAAAATACCTTCTCGGTCTTAGTGCCACCCCTTATAGAAGAGATAATCTTTCCAAACTGATTTTTTGGTATCTTGGAAATTTAAAACATAAAATTGAAAAACAAAACCTTGAGATAAAAGGATATATAACAGAGGCTGAAATAATTTTAAGACCCACAGAATTTATCCCTTTTCATAATCCTGTTACAGAATATTCAAAAATGATGACAGAACTTACCTCTGACGACGAAAGAAACAGGCTTATTGCATCTGACATTGCAAAGGCCTTCACCAAGTCAGGCGGACATTTAATTGTTCTTTCAGACAGAAAAAAACACTGCCAAAACCTAAGTCAGATTTTAAAGTTCAGACATAAAATAGACTCTATCGTCTTTACAGGAGATCTTAGTGAAAAAGAAAGAATTCTTCTTCTTGAAAAACTGACTTCACAGGAAAACAGCATAATAATTGCTACAGGCCAGTTAATAGGAGAAGGATTTGATTTAAAGTCACTTTCCACTCTTTTCCTTACAACACCAGTAAATTTCAGCGGAAGACTTACCCAGTATCTTGGAAGAGTCTTACGTACAGCACCTGGAAAAACAAAAGCAGTAGTTTATGACTATGTGGACAAAAACGTTCATGTTCTTAAAAAGTCTGCAATTTCAAGAGCTTCTGTCTATGGGATTAAAAGTCTTCCAGATTTTTTAAATGAATTTTAATCCCCAAAACTGTTTTTTGCCCTGATTAACGGCTTTCCAAAATTAGCATATATACAAAGCAGGTTATTTAGGCTATGAATAAGAGTTTAAGTTTAAGCTAGAATTAACCTTTGATATTGTTGTTTATTTTCTTGAATTTATATAATTTTACAATATATTCAAGTTTCAAGTTTAAATAAAAATAAATTCCAGGGGAGAATATGGTTGAAGAAAATAAAATAAAAGTTATAGGTGCAGGTTCACCTATTGTGGACGTACTTGCTTACGTTGACGACGAATTTCTAAAACAGAATATTTCAGGCGAAAAAGGTGGAATGGAGCTTGTAAGTGAAGAAGAGCTTAATAGAATTCTTTCTCTCCTTGAAATATCAAAAAAGGCCTGTGGAGGTTCAGCAGGAAATACAATATTTGCAATGTGCAAGCTTGGAGCAGAAGGTTCTCTTATCGGTAAAATCGGAGATGATGAAAACTCTTCATTTTACACTCAATCACTTACCGAGGCAGGAGGAAGCAGTGAAAATCTTATTGTCCTTCCCGATGCTCCAACAGCCATTTCCTTATGTATGGTTACTCCAGATGCAGCGCGGACAATGAGAACCAACCTTGGAGCTGCAATGCATTTTTCCCCTGAAGACATATCAACTGCAAATTTCAGCGGATACCCCCTTCTTCACACTGAAGGATACTTGATTTTCAACAGGGAACTTATCACCAAAATTTTGAAATCAGCAAGAGATGCCGGCTGTATAATCAGCCTTGATTTATCTTCCTTTGAAGTTGTAAATGCTTCAAAAGATTTTCTTCCTCAGCTCCTTGAAGAATATGTGGACATAATTTTTGCAAATGAAGACGAAGCCAGAGCTTTTTGCGGAACTGAAGATCTTGATGAATGCATGGATATTTTATCGGGCTACTGCAAAATATTTGGATTGAAAATTGGAGGAGATGGTTCAAAAATCAAATCCGGTGATACCATTATTGAAATAAACCCTGCAATGCCAGATAAAATAATTGACACCACAGGAGCAGGAGATTACTGGGCAGCAGGGTTCCTTTACGGTTATATAAAAGGACTTCCTCTGGAAAAATGCGGACAACTTGGCTCATTTATGGGAAGAGAAGCAGTTTCTATTCTTGGAGCAGAACTTAAAGACGAACAATGGGAAAAAATATTTGAGTTTTCTTCAACTCTTTTCTAATAATTGAACTGAAAAACCATTAGACAAAGTGTGGCTTTTATAAGCAGCTTTTTTAAACAAATTTCATTAAAGAGGAAAAACCATGCCTGTTTCACGGGATTTCAAGGAAAGACTATTTCCAAACCTTGAAAAAATCACGGCTCATTTTAAAACTCCTTTTCATATTTATGATGAAAAAGGTATAAGAAAAACATGTAAAGATCTTAAAAAAGCTTTTTCAGGGATCAAAACCTTCAAAGAGTTTTTTGCCATAAAAGCACTTCCAAATCCTGAAATACTTAAAATTATGAAAGAAGAAGGTTTTGGATTTGACTGCAGCTCCATTCCAGAGTTAATTCTTGCAAGACAACAAACAAATGACCCAATGGATATAATGTTTAGCTCAAACAACACCTCTCAAAAAGAATTTGAGGTTGCTTTTAATGGCTGCGGTTCTATTATAAATCTTGATGACATTTCACTAATTGAAAAAATGCCTGAAATTCCAGAAATAATTTCCTTTAGATATAATCCAGGACCTGAAAGAACAGGTAATGCAATTATTGGAAATCCCTCTGAGGCAAAATATGGACTTACAACAGAACAGATTCTTCCTGCCTATAAAAAAGCTGTAAAACTTGGAATTAAAAGATTCGGTCTTCATGCCATGGTTGCTTCAAACGAACTCAATGAAGACTATATAGTTGAAACTGCAAGAATGCTTTTAAACCTTGCCCAAAAAACAGGAAAAGAGCTTGGAATTGAGTTTGAATTTATAAATATCGGAGGTGGAATCGGTATACCTTATAAGCCCGATGAAAAACCAGTAGATATTTATAAAATGGGAAAGGAAATTACTGAGCTTTTTAAAGGCTTTGCTCTTAAAAACGGATATGAGCCTGCCCTTAATATGGAAAGCGGAAGATATATGACCGGTCCCCACGGAGTTCTTGTTGCAAAGGTAATTAACAGGAAATCTATTTACAGGGAATATATTGGAGTTGATGCTTCAATGTCTGCTCTTATGCGGCCAGGAATTTACGGAGCATACCATCACATTGAAATACCGGGAAAAGAAAATTCAACTAATACTGAAATAGTAGATATTACAGGTTCTTTATGTGAAAACAACGACAAGTTTGCAATTCAAAGAGAGCTTCCTGTTCTCTACGAAAACGATCTTGTTGTAATAGAAGATACAGGAGCCCATGGCCATTCAATGGGTTTTACCTACAATGGAAGATTAAGGCCTAAAGAACTTCTTTTGGGAATTGATCAAAACGTAAAGCTGATAAGAAGAAAAGAAACTGAAAAAGATTATTTTGCAACACTTGAATTCAGCGAAAAAAATATATCTCTATAAAAGTATTAATTGGCTGAAACAATATTTTAATGCCGGATAAATTAAAGATTTAAAAAATAAAAAAAAGACTTGAGAAATAAAACAGGCGGAATCTTAAAAGATTTCCGCCTTTTATTTTTTATACAGCTTGCACTTAAAAGAAGTTAAACTACGCTGCTCCACTGTCTTTTAAAGCTGAGATAACAATTTTTTGAAGTAGTTTTTCTTTAAAATCCGATGGATTCATCAGATCAAGTCTTTCAAGATAAGGCTTTGCTCCTTCTGGGATAGCAGAAGTAAACGCCTTAAAAATACCTGGAACAATAGAAAGCTTGCTCTTGTCAGCTTTTGCTTTAAACATCTTCAAAGCTTTACCAATTTGCACTTCATCGTCAGTGAAATCGGTTCCAAAAGGAAACATAGGGAACAATCCATCTGCCCTGTGATCAGCAATAATTTTTTCAATTTTTTCAGGATAGTTTTGAGTGTATTGTAGAGGAATTTGATAGTCAGCTTCAATTTTCCCATATTTTTGTGCCTGTTCTAGCAGGCCGCCCTGGAATCTTGAATCAGCGACATTCAGCAATTTTTTCATTACTTCTTTGTCAGACTTGCTTCTTAAGTCCGCAATTCCATACTCAGTAACTACAATATCCCTTAAATGTCTTGGGACACTGCAATACCCGTAATTATAAACAATGTTTGAATTAACTTGCCCGCCTGAAGTTCTTGTGCTTCTTATCATTATTGCACCCCTTGCATCCTCTAGTGCATGTGCAAGAGCTACAAAGTTGTACTGCCCGCCAATACCGCTTACAACCTTACCATTATCAAGTCCGTCTGAACAAATGGCTCCATTAAGAGAAACCATAAGACCTGCATTAATGAATCTGCCTTTAGGTCTTTGAAGAATTTTGAGTTTTTCAGAACCATATCTATTGTTTGCATAAAGCTGGTTGACATTTAAAACACTTGTCATGTTTATAAGAGCACGCTCTTCTTCACTCATTTCATTAAGTGTATTGTAAAGACTGGTTGGCCCAAGGAAAAAACCTGCATGAATCCAGTATCCGTTTTTAAGATCAGTACCAAGGCAGTTTTCCACCACCTCTTTAAGATTTGCAGAATCTCTTAAATCCGATGAAAATTCTTTACCGCCACACTTAAGAGTATCACCTTCAAGAACAACATCTTCTTTAAAAACTCCAAAATATTTTAAATATTCAAGATCAGCTTCATTTAGCTTAGGCTGAACTGCACCATCTTTTACAAGCCTTACCAAACCCTCAGAACTAGGTTTATAGTCCTTAAAAACTTCCTCACTGACCAGCTCCTGGATATACTCATCATCATAACATCTTCTTCTCATCACATCATTTTTATAAAGGTCAACAAAGGAATCAACCATCATTTCAGTACTTCCGTAAAGACCTTTATCAAAGGAGTGAAAACCTCCCACTTGTTCAATCAAATCTCCGTACTTTTCAAGTATTCCAGAATTTTCAAGAAAATTCTTATATTTATCATTTTCTTTGTGTCTGGTAATAAGTCCATAAGCTATGGCATCTCCAAGAGATCCAATTCCAATCTGAAGGGTTCCTCCATCAGGAATAAGAGTACTTGAGAGGATACCTATGGTATAATCTGCTGCGTTAATTGCCTCTTTAGGCACTCCAAAAAGAGTAAAATCAGATTGAGGACCAACAAGAACTGCATCAAAATTAGAAGGATCAGTAACTGCATCTCCATACATAAAAGGAAGGTGTTTGTTTATTTCACCAACTGCAAGACCTTTGTAAGAAGGATCCTTTTTTTCTTTTTCTCTCATGTTTTTAAGAGCATCCATTGCAGTATCTCCATTACATGAAACAGAATACTGCATCTTGCCGTCTATTTCTCTTGCGGAAAGAAGTGCTCCAGCAACGTTCATCCCTGCGGCAACAACGTCTCTTGCTGCATGGGTATAGTTTGTGCTTATATAGTTTTGCTGCATATGGTTGTTGTTCATAAAAGCACCGGCTTTATAGAAAAACTCACCAACTTCAATGTTTGGTGGAAGTTTTTTAAGCCTGACATCTCTAGCGTAATCAAACTCAACATAGCCGCCCCAAAGTCTTTTGGAAAGGGGTTCTAAAAATCTTCTTTCAAGATCACTTGACCATACAGGGGGTTCAAGTGATAAAGCAGTAACAATTTTAAGTTTGACACTAGGATCACTTTTTGCTTTTCGGTATAATGCATTTGCTATGTTGTTAGGTTTACCCAGCCCCAGCTGCATAGCCAATGTCACATTCTTTCCTACTTTTTCAATGATAAAATCAGCAATTTTATCAGGATCGTTAAAAACAACAGGATCTTTATTACTCATAAATTAGATCTCCCCCAGATTTAAAGGTTTGCTACCAATTATAGTTTTTTTGTCTTCATTTTATTTTTTCAAGCCAGAATAAACAGCCTGTATTATTAGAAAAACAAGATTTACTTAAAGAATCAAAAATATTTATATGGTGCATAAGGCTAAAAGTCAAGAATAGTATATTAATCCCAGGCAAAACCTAAACAAAAATTCTTAAATCAAAAAAGCATTTTCCCCTGAAAGCTTAAGTTTTTCACCTAATCAAATTCTTGTTCAAGATCTTTCATTTGCTCAAGTTCATCTCCCCTGAACCTGACACGAAACAAAGCACAGTAAAGCATAGGAACAACTCCAAGGGTTAATATTGTGGAAAAACCAAGTCCTGCAATAATTGAAACAACCATTGGCTCCCAAATTGCCCCTCCACCAAAATAAAGAGGTAAAACCCCCATTATTGTTGTTATGGTGGTAAGAAGGATTGGCCTCATTCTTCGCTCACAAGCATAAATTACAGCTAATTGAGAAGAATGACCATTGTCAATTTCAACCTTGATTCTTTCAAGCAGAACAATTGCATTATTTATTACTATACCTGCAAGAGCCACTATTCCAAGAAGAGTCATGAATCCAAAGTAAGAGTTCATTATATAAAGACCTGCTGCAACCCCCATGGTGGCCATTGGAATTGTACTTAAAATTATAATTGTTTTCCTCACCGAGTTGAACTGGATAATTAAAATCATTAAAATTATAAAACCACAGACAGGAAGCTTATCCATAATTGACTTGTTTGCATCAATAGACTCCTCAACTTCTCCTCCAAAAACATACTTATAACCAAGTCCCCATTCAATATCTTTTAATTGAAGCCAGGGTTCCATTAACTTCATTACTTCATTTGCTGTATATCCCTTTTCAAGACCAGAACTTACTGTAACAGTTTTTTTTCTATCTCTTCGTTTTATCTCAGAGGCTTCCCAGGCATATCTAAGATCGCAGACCTGCCCAAGCAAAACATTTTGGCCTGTAGCACTTGAATAGACTGCAAGGGATTCCAGCCTGTCTATGAGTTTTTCTTTGTTTTCATCTGATTTGAGAAGAATAGGAATTATTTTGTCATCTTCTCTAAAATCAGTCATCTGAAAACCGCTTACAGCAGTATAAAGGGAAACAGCCACATCTTTGCTGGATACCCCTGCACGCCTTGCCTTGAGATAATCAACTTCTACAATAATTTTTTTTGTTCTTTCCCCCCAGTCGTCAGTAATATTTCTCACAGCTTTAATTTCACCAAGCTTTTTCTTTACAGAATTCACCATTTCAAACAAACGCTCGCTGTCTTTACCTGAAAGCCTTATTTGAACAGGATCTGAAATTGGAGGGCCATTTTGGATTCTTTTTATTTTAAGATCAACATCAGGAAAGTTTGACAAAATAAATTCTTCAAGTTTTTCTGAAATAAGAGAAATATCTGATAATTGTGCAACATTGATGACCATTAGAGAATAATGGGGCTGACCCACCTCTGTTTTATGCGTTATAAGAAATCTTGGTCCTCCATTGCCTAAATGAGTTACAAAATTTATAATTCCCTTGAATTTTTTTTCTCCAAAAACAGAAGAATCAGCAGGGCTTTCAAGCTTTTCAGAAATTATTTCTCTATCTTTTTTATTTTCATACATAAGATTTTCTAAAATATAACCTTCAACCAACTTAACCATATTTTCTGTAGTAGAAATTGAAGTACCAGGAGCAAGCCTCATTTCAACCTTGAAAATAAGTCTGTCCGAAGGAGGAAAAAAAAGAACAGGAAGCCTTGAAAAAAGTTTCATTGATAAAAAAAACATAACAAAGACAATAACTATAAAAACATACCTATATCTTAAAGATATAAAAAGCATTTTTCTGTACAAAACCCTGAAAATAATTACCAGGGATTTAAACTTTGAGTTTTTTTTGCTTTTCCCTTTTTTTATGAAAATTATACATAAAAGAGGAATCATTGTAAGAGACAATATCCATGAAGAAAAAAGTGCAATACTCACAACCTTAAAAAGAGGGGCTGTGTATTCCCCTGTTTCCGACTCTGCTAAATAAATGGGAAGAAAAGCTGCTGCTGTTGTTGCAGAAGAAGTTAAAAGCGGAACTGACAATTCCTTTGCAGAATTTACTGCTGCCTGAATAGGCCGTTTACCCTTATAAATATCCACTTGCACCGATTCTGTAACAACAATTGCATTATCCACAAGAATCCCCAGGGCAATAACAAGGGAGGCAAGGGACATTTGATCTATTCCTATATTGAAAAACTTCATCCCAAAAAAAGTCATAAGTATTGCTGAAGGAATAAGAGAAGCAACCACAAATCCTGTTTTAAAACCAAGCATAACAAGGGTTGCACAAAGAACAATCAAAACAGACTGAAGAAGATTTTCCTGAAAAAGAAGGACTTTGTCCTGAACTTCCTTGGGAGAAAAATTTACAAGTTCAAAGGAAATTCCATAGGGAAATTCAGATTCCACTTCTTTTAAAAGATTTTTCACACTTTCCCCAAGCTGAATTATATTTCCCCCCTCTTTCATTGACAGGGAAACCCCAACAGCTCTTTTACCATTTGCCCTCATCAGATTCATGGGGGGATCAATATAGCCTCTTTTGATTTCAGCAATGTCTTCAAGAAAAATTGTTTCCCCTGATTTTGGAATGGGAATTACAGTTTTTTTAAGGTCTTCTATTTGAATAAAATTTCCACTGGGCTCAAGAACCACCCGCTCAGTTCCCACATTAATCGATCCCCCTGGAATAAGAATATTTCTTGTTCCAAGAAGATTCATCAAATAATAGGGGGTAATGCCCAACTGGGAAAGTCTTGAGTTGGAATAGTTTATATAAATTTTTTCATCCTGATCTCCATAAAGCTCAACTTTTGCAACATTTTCCATGTCAAGGAGCTCGTCCCTTAACTTTTCACCTGCATCCTTAAGTTCTTTAAAGGAAAAATCATCTCCTATAACAGCAATGGTTACTCCAAAAATATCACCGTATTCATCGTTTACAATTGGAGCTGCTGCCTCATCTGGAAGGTTTCTTTCAGCCTTTTCAACCTTTCTTCTAAGCTTGTCCCAGATGGGCCTGAGATCTGTGTATTCGCCTTTCACCCATACATTAATAAGAGAAACACCTGCCATTGAGCTGCTTTC
Source organism: Desulforegulaceae bacterium (assembly GCA_034006035.1). Lineage (NCBI taxonomy): Bacteria > Pseudomonadati > Thermodesulfobacteriota > Desulfobacteria > Desulfobacterales > Desulforegulaceae > Desulforegulaceae bacterium. Next base: position 12,987 of record JAVETN010000001.1, on the reverse strand, counting down.
CACATAGTTTAGTTCAGGCATTTCCATTATAACTTTTTCAAGCTGATCTGTTACCAGCTGTTCAACTCTTTCAGGAGAAGCTCCCGGAAAATAAGTAACCACCCTTGCAACTCTTAAAATAAAACCAGGATCATAACTTCTTGGAAGACTGAAATAGGAATAAATTCCTCCGGCAATAATTATTAAAAGAAAAATAAAAGTTACCCTGCTTTTTGAAATTGCTTTTCTTGTTAAATACAAAGCCTGACTCCAATAATTATAATTTAAACCTGAATTAAGATTTTCATATTTTTAAATTAAAAAAACAAATTGCCGATTTACTGGAAATTTCAATTTTGAGTTTCAACCCTTACCTTTAAACCCTGGCGTACCTGACTTACTCCTGCTGAAACAAAAAATTCACCGGGTTCAATTCCTTTAGTGACTATTATTTTTGAGCCGGAAAAATCACCAAGTTCAACATATACCTTTTGAATTATCCCTATTGTTTTGTTTTCAAAATCCAGTTTCCAGACAAAATTTCCTCTTGAATCCTCTCCCACGCATACAGGAGGTAAAACAGGATAGGAGTTTGATTCCAAAGACTTTGGTTCTATTTCCACAATTGCAGACATCCCAGGCCTTATTCCTTCCAAATTTTTTCCAAGGGAAATTGTAACAGGATAGGAAGTATTTAAAGCATTGGGTGAAGTGCCGACTTCCTTGATTATTCCCTTAAATTTTTTGTCTTTAAACGGATCAATTTTTACCAAAGCAGGCTTTCCTTTTTTGACCTCGCTTAAAAAAGACGATGGGACCTGAATGTTTACTTCCATTGAATTTCCGCAATTTACTACTGCAATGGGCTGACCCGGCTGGATATTTTCATTTTCTTCTGAGTGAACTGAAGCAATATTGCAATCCATAGGTGCAAAAAGCTTAGTATATTCAAGATTTCTTTTTACAAGTTCGACCTGCTTTTCAACAGATTCAACAACTGCCCGGGCAGAATCAAAAGCAGCTCTTGTCTGATCAACTTCACTAATGGATGCATTTCCTCTTTCATAAAGAGATGTCACTCTTGAATAGACTGCTTCTGCATTTTTCCATTGGGCTTTTGCTCTTGCAAGGGATCCTAAAACTTCCTGAACCTTTAGCTCATAATCTATGGAATCAAGGCTTGCAATAACTTCTCCTTTTTTAACATTGTCCCCTTTATCCACATTGATTTTACAAATTGTGCCAGGGACCTTGAAACTTAGCTTTGAGCTAAGAGAAGAACTAATTACCCCGGAAAATATCTTTACTTTTCCGTTTTGAGGGATTTCTGCTTTTACCGCTCTTACAGGTCTTAATCTTTTTGTTTCATCTTTGTTTTCAGCTTCTTTTTTTTCACCGCATGAATAAAACACTGAAAAAAAACATACCAAGGCAAAAATTAAAATATTTTTTTTCATGGCTTTCTCCTGATAAGCTCAATGAGTTTTTCTTTTTTGTCGGGGATATCTGAAAAATCTTCAAATCCAAGCCTTGCCTGAATAAGATAAATTTTTTCCATAAAATCGTAGAGGGAAGCTGAAAGCATTACATCTGCTCCTGTATATGAATGTTGAGCATCAATTAAATCAACAGAATCTGCAAGCCCAAGCTCATAGGCATCTGATACAAGCTTCAAATTTTTTGTAGCAGAATTTTTAGATTCTTTGGCAAAGTAAATCCCAAGATATGAAGAGGCTGCCTCCTCAACAAGAAGACTTATATCTTCTTCAATGTTTTCCAAAATATCTTTTCTTATTACTTGAAGTCTTGTTAATTCTTCATCGGATTTTAATGCCAGGTTTTTATCTCTTAACCCTGTAAAAATAGGAAGAACAGCTTCCAACCCTATTTGCCAGGAATTATCTTTAGGCTCATCAATAACAAAAGCAGGCATTGGAGGAGGAAGATCAAAGGAAACCCCATCTGAACCTGCTCCTGATCTGCCAACCCTTTGAAGATATTCTCCCTTTAAATAAACCTTTGGAACAAAATGTTTTCTTTTCAAATATTTATAGTTTGCTTCTTGAGCTTGAACAAGTTTTGTGTAGGCACTTAATTCAGGTGAGTTTTCAATGGCGAATTTACCAAGAATTTTCTTAGTTTGCTCAATAGAAGCCCTGTTTTTTGATAGTTTTTCAAATGTTTTTTCATCAACCCAGAAAATTTTGGAGTCAAGCCTGGGAAAAACAAACAAACTTTTTTTATCAAACTTTCTTCCTGTGATTTTTTCAAGTTTGATAAGTGCCTGATTTTCTGCTTTTACAGCCCTTAAAAGTTCTTTTTTTGCATCAGCAGTCATGCTTTCCCATCTAAAAACATCCCCTGGCCCTTTTGTACCGATTTCATAGTTTGTCTGAGCCTTTAAAAGATTTGTTTTGGAAAGTTCAAGATCATTTCTTCTTATTTCTTTAAGCTTTACCGCACTTAAATATTTGAAATATCCAGAAGCTGTTTTTGCTGCAGTTTCAAGCTTTTTTGCCTTTTCTTTTTCCATTGCGGCAAGAAAAAGTTTTTTTGACTGATCAAGACTTGTAAAAACCTCATCATCAAAAAGAGTTTGTCTTATATAAAATTTAAGGTTTATTTCATTTTCAGGATATTGTCCTAAACTTGAATATGCTGAATCTTCATCCCTTACAATTCCTTCAGCCATTACTCCAGCCTGGGGTAAAATATAACTTTTTGCTATTTTTTTATCTAAGTTGGCCTTTATTGTATCCTGTTTAAAAGCACGCATAAGGGAATTATTTTCAATGGAAAAATCAATTATATCCACAAGGTTTATCAGCTCTTTTCCTTCTTTTGAATCTCCATAATACAAAAACGCCTCAAGGAAAATATTGAAGTTTGGAGAAACCCCAAGAATGTCTGCTGTATCCATATTGATTTCAAGCTCTGGTTTTTTTAAAAAAACTTTGGAAGAATTTTCTATATTTTTCCCTGAAATTATTTTTTCAGCCAGAATACCAATCTTTCTTTTTATTGAATCATCAAAAAAATTGTTTTGTATTCCTGAAAGGCAGCCTTTTTTCACCTCTTCATTTCCACTAAGGGAAAAAGTGTAAATTTTTCTTTTATTAAGCTCTTTTACAAGAACTTCAAACTCTTCCAGGGAATATGAAAAAAGAGGGGCAATAAGCACTGAGTCAGTTTTTTCATCAATTTTTTCAATGGTTTCAAGAGGACTGTTTTCAGCCTTAAGCAATGAAAGAGTATAGCTTAAATCTGAGGACAAAATTTTATTTTTCTTCCCGGACAAATCAAAAACCCAAGGATCTAAAATCACTTCTATTTTTGAAAATTCCACTAGCTCATGAAAAGTTTCTGCGGCTGAAAAAACAAAAGGATATGGTTTTATATAATAAAGATTGGGTTTTTGTGGCAAATTTCCTTTAAAATCAGGAGAAAAATTTTCCGGTCCTATAAAATAAACTGCAATTACAGGTTTTTGTAAATTTGAAATTTTTTTAAAAACTGATGAGCCATAGGGCCCTAAAGCAAGAATTATATCAATATCTTTATTTTGAAGAAGATCTTTTGCACAAGCTTCAGTTTTTTTTAAATCAAACTCAGAATTTATAATATATTTATCAGGAAAAACGATCTCTCTACTAAATCCTGCAGCTTCTTTTATCTTTTTTTTGACTCCATTAAGATCAAAATCAAATCTTGAATCTTTTCCGTCTAAAACCACAGCAAAAACAATTTGACCTTTAGTTGTTTTGGAGTAAGCTAAACATGGAAGGTAAAATACAAAGGCAAGTACAAACAAAAGAAAAAACACTTTTCTCATTGAATATCTCCAAAAAAATGGCTGGATAATTAAAAAAATTTTATAAACAAAAATTTTCTTAGAATAACCCTGTTTAATTGACTTTGCAATCATCTGTTATAAAATTATTTTAAGTTGTAAAATATCAAACTTTCAAATTCTTTAAAGACAAAATTACAAATGAAAACAAACAACAATTTTACAAATTTAACAACGATAAAAAGGAAGACATTGATTTTATTTCACAAAAACAATGCTGATACCTTCAATGATTTTCTTTATGGGTATAAGCCTGAAATTAAAGTAAAGGCTGAAAAAATAAAAAGCAAAGATAAGGATGCTTTAAGACTTTTAAGCCCTAATTTATCTGATTTACGGTGAAAAATGAAATATTCTTTTTATTTATTGTTATTTGCTTTTATTCTTTTTTTTCAGGCTCCATATAAATCAGAGGCCTATTCTGAAAAAAACAAATCAAAAGTATTGATAGAAAAGACAGAGCCAAGAGGGTTTGATAAAAAAACCCTTGAATCTCTTCCACCCTATCAAGGAAAAAAAATTAATTTTTATTGTTCCAGTGAAATAAATCTAAAAAAAAGCCAGATAAGAGAATTTAAATACTTACCCAAAAACAAACCCTCTGGTTATCAGCTTTTTAAAGATGTTTATATCAAAGCAAAAGCTTCTGTTTCATATTTTAAAGAAATGGTGGAAAGCATTAATGACAATGTTGGATTGTATAATAGTTCCGTCCAAAACGAACTGGATGAACGACTTGGAAAGACCGATGAAAACTCCACAGAAGGTGGAATTGAAATAACCTGGTGGTTTTAGCTGAACAGTTTAATTTAAAAACTCAAAGACTGCCCATAATCTTTTTTTAAATTAATAAAAAAAGCTTACCTAAAACAACCAGTTCCATCAAAACAATGGGTGCACAATTTTTCTTTGGGAAGACCTATTGAGCTTACCAAATCATCTAAAGATTGATATTTTAAGGTTGTAAGCCCAAGTTTTTGCCTTATGACCTCTATCATGGCAAGGTTTTTTTCAGATCCTGAAACTGAATATTGCTCAAGATTTGCATCCTCTTTTCCTTCAATTGCCTGAATTGCTTTTCTTCCTGCAAGATCAAGGGTTGATCTTGACTGGGAAAAATTTAAAAATTCACAGGGATAAATAATAGTTGGGCAGGCAACCCTCATATGAACTTCTAAAGCACCATAATCATAAAGCATCTGGACATTGCCTTTAAGCTGGGTTCCCCTTACAACTGAATCTTCACAAAACAAAAGTCTTTTCCCATTTATAAGCTCTTTTACAGGGATAAGCTTCATTTTGGCAACAAGCTCCCTTAAATTTTGATTTTGAGGAATAAAACTTCTTGGCCAGGTTGGGGTGTATTTAACAAAAGATCTAATATAGCTGATTCCTTTTTCATTGGCATATCCAAGACCATGTCCTATTCCCGAGTCAGGAATCCCTGATACACAGTCAATATCAGTGGTTTCTCTTCTTGCAAGTGCTTTTCCACATTCATAACGGACAGACTCAACATTAATCCCTTCATAGGATGAAGCAGGATAACCATAATAAACCCATAAAAACGAACAAATCTGCATTTTATCACCGGGAGGCTTCACTTGCTCATAACCTTCAGAAGTTATCTTAACAATTTCTCCTGGCCCAAGTTCTTTTTCAACTTTATAATCAAGGTTTGGAAAAGCAGAGGTTTCAGAAGAAACTGCCAATCCATTATCTTTTTTCCCAATTATCAAAGGAGTTCTCCCAAGCCTGTCCCTTGCTGCATAAAGGCAATTATCTGTAAGAACAATAATAGTTGAAGAGCCTTCAACAGATTCTAGGGCATGGGCGATTCCCTCTTCAAATGAACCTTTTTCAGAAATCATCATTGCAATAATTTCTGAAGGATTGATCCCTATTGAACTTATTTCAGAAAAAGATCTGTTTTTTTGGTAGGCTCTTTTGGCAAGCTCATCAATATTTTTAATTCTGGATACAGAAACAATAGCAAAAACCCCTAAACTGGAGCTAAGCATTATAGGCTGATTTTCATAATCGCTTATAACTCCAATCCCTGTATTTCCTTCAAACTCATGAAGACCTGACTCAAATTTGGTTCTAAAGTAAGAACTTTCCAAAGAATGAATTTTCCTTCTAAATCCTTTTGCTCCTTTTACAGCAAGCCCGCCTTTTCTTGTTCCAAGATGGGAAAGATAATCAGTTCCATAAAAAAGATCTATTATGCAATCATGTTTTAAAGCACACCCGAATATACCGCCCATTTACTCTCCTTCTTGAAAAACAACCTGGATTTCTATATTAAATAGAACCGATTTTATTTGTGATAAATCTAAAGTCAGATAAAAATTCCTAAAAGCTTTTATAATTACAAAGTAAATCTATGCTGCTGTTGGTTTCTCAGGGGAGTTATTGCATTTTCTAAAACTACGTCAAGCTTAAATTTGCATTACAAACCCTCTATGCTATTATAACAAGTTATCTTGACCTCATTTTTAGCTGCGGTTATAGTAAAAAACCAAGTTGATTGTTTAATTTACACCTAAAACATTTTATGGATATTTAATATGGAAAACTATGATTTTTTTAAAAACTTTAAAGGCTTTGCACAAGCAGTAAAAGAAATCTGGAATGAAGGCGTATTAGGAATAGATATAGGCTCTATTTTAGTTGCAATAGGAATCGTTGTTTTCTTTGTCCTTTTTAGAAAACTTTTTGTAAACTTTTTCCTTAAAAGAGTTGAAAACTTTGCAGCAAAAACCACTAATAAAATAGATGACAACTTAGTAGATGCTCTTCAAAAGCCCATAAGTTATGTTCCTGTTATTTTTGGTTTTTATGTTGCCATAGAATATCTGGCCCTGGAAAGCACAACAGGAATAGTTGCAAAAAAACTGGTTCAATCATCTATAGTATTTATTTTGTTCTGGGTACTTTTCAATCTTGTTGAATCATTTACCTGGGTTCTTGAAAAGCTTGAAAGAATTTTTGAAAAGCCATTGATTGACTGGCTGAAAAAAATTGTAAAAGGAACTTTTGTTTTCATCGGCTGTGCAACCATCCTTGAAATCTGGGGAATAAGAATAGGCCCAATAATTGCCGGTCTTGGTCTTTTTGGTGTTGCTGTTGCACTTGGAGCTCAGGATTTATTTAAAAACCTGATTTCAGGAATTCTTATTCTTGCTGAAAACCGTTTTTCCATAGGAGACTGGATCAAGGTTGAAGGAGAGGTGGAAGGAACAGTTGAACATATAGGCTTTAGATCTACCAAAATAAGAAGGTTTGACGCATCACCTGTATTTGTTCCCAATGTAAAATTATCCGACAACACAGTTATAAATTTCAGCCAGATGACATTCAGAAGAATTTCATGGACAATAGGCTTAAGGTATGACAGCACAATTGATCAGCTCAGAACAGTAAGAGATAAAATTGAAGAATACCTTTTAAATTCAGAAGACTTTGTCCATCCTCCACAAGGATCTTTATTTGTAAGAATTGACAAATTCAATGATTGTTCAATTGATTTTATGATTTATTGTTTTACAAAAACAACAGTTTGGAGAGAATGGCTGGAAATAAAAGAGGCTTTTGCTCTTGAAATAAAAAAGATAGTAGCAGAATCTGGAACTGATTTTGCTTTCCCATCCCAGTCTATTTATGTGGAACAACCATCTGAATCAGACATCGGTTTTGAAGCTTAAATTAACTGCAAATGTTTATATAATCAAATTGTATCAAAACAAAAATCACCTGATACAATTTGATTTATTTTTTTATTTCAATTGAAAGACCTTTCTATAAAAATCATTCATTGAAAAACACAAAACTGATAAAAAATATAAAAAAGACGAAAAGTAAATAATATGGATTCATTAACTCACGTAGTGCTAGGCGGATCAGTAGCTCATCTTTTTTGGCACAAAAGTTTAGGCAGAAAATCTTTTGCTTTTGGGGCTATTCTTGGAACACTTCCAGATCTTGATATAATTTTTTATCCATTTCTTAACCAGACCCAAAAACTTTATTGGCACAGGGGAGAATTCCACTCTATTTTTTTTATTTTTCTGGCAAGTTTTTTAATAACAAAAATTTTTGCTAAAAAATCAGCAACTTATAATTTATCCGAAAAAAGACTTTTTGCAGGACTTTTTTTCATATTTTTTACCCATATTGCCATTGATTATTTCACTGTTTACGGAACCCAGATTTTATCACCTGTAAGCAGATACGGATTTGCCAGGGGAAACCTTTTTATAATTGATCCAATGTATACAATTCCCCTGCTTTTAGGAATGCTTACAGCCTTGTTGATTAATGAAAAAGCTCGGTTCAAGGCAAGCCTGACAGGTATTCTTATAAGCAGTGTCTATCTTTTATTTTCTCTTGGCTCCCATTTTTATGCAGATCATTTATTTAAAAAACAGCTTGCCTCAAAAAATATAAAACCTTCTAAATCTATAACCTCTGCCACTCCAATGAACACTCTTTTATGGAGACATCTTTCACTGACAGACAAAGGAATTCTTGTTGGATATTTCTCCCTGATTTCAAAAAACTCAAAAGATGAAATAAAATTTGACCTGATAAAAAGAAATGAAGAACTTATAAAACCATTTGAAAATCAGCCAAATATAAAAGCCATAAAATGGTTTTCAAAGGGTTTTTGGGTTGCAGAATTAAAAGACGATGTTTTAACTGTTTCAGACTTAAGATTCGGGGAATTAAGACCTTTTAAAAACTCTTCTCCAGATGAATGGGAATATTTATTTACCTGGAAAATGGGAAAAAATCCAAACGGGTTAAAACATAAAAGAGATAGAGAAATAAGCTATAAAACTGCCTTGGGGGTTTTGTGGGAGAGGCTTAGGGGTTGATACAAAAAACTAATAACAACACATTGTCAGCAATTAAATCAAAACCAATACAGGTTTTTACCTGGATATTCCAGATAATTTTTCCAGCCACACTTTAAAACAAATCCTTTTGGCTTTAAAGGAGGGCTAATACTTGAGCTTTCATTGGCAGTCAGAGTATACTTGGTTTTTTGGGCCAATACACATGGGAAAATCAATAAACAGACTAAAGATTCTTGTGTAAAAACATTTTAATCTTGCTTCCCTTTGAGGATATATATTAGTGTTTTCCAATAAAAAAAACTTACTGGCTAGAAAAAATTGCAATTAATAATAATAGTTTTGCATAAAAATCCAAAAAAGATTTAAGCCAGTTAAGCTGGAAATTATCAAAAAAACAGGGTAAAATAAATCAACTTAAACAAGTCATAATTTATAAAAAAGTTTTGTTAAAAATTAGGACCTAAAAGTTCCCAGATAAAATAGCTAAACCCGAGTATAATAGTAAAAAACTCATGGAAGGTATAATGGTAAGTTCTTATCTGACAGCTGCAAAATCAGGTCTTTTGGCTCAAAGGATTAGCCAGAGTCAGCAATTATTGAAAAACTGTAATTTATGCCCACGCAATTGCAATGTGGATCGTCTGGCTGGCGAATCTGGTCTCTGCAATACTGGAGCTGTTGCAAAGGTTTCCAGCTATGGTGCCCATTTCGGAGAAGAGGCTGTGCTGGTTGGAAAGCGGGGTTCGGGGACTATCTTTTTTTGTGGCTGCAGTCTGCTCTGCGTTTTTTGCCAAAATTATGATATCAGCCATGCTAAAAACTCAAGCTGTCTTCCCATGGATGAGCTGCAACTTGCAAGGCTGATGGTAAGTTTGCAGGAGCAGGGATGCAATAATATCAATCTGGTTACGCCAGGTCATCTGGTACCGCAAATCCTTGGGGCACTTCCCCATGCAGTGAAAAATGGTCTTAAAGTGCCAATTGTTTATAATAGCAGTGGATATGATAAGGTATCCACTCTGAAACTTCTGGACGGCATAATTGATATCTATATGCCCGATTTTAAGTTCTGGTCTGCCCATTCAGCCAAGCGATATGCCAATGCCAAAAATTATCCGGAAACAGCTCAAAAGGCCCTGAAAGAAATGCATCGACAAGTGGGAGATCTCAAGATAAATAAAAAAGGAGAAGCCAAGCAAGGACTAATAGTCCGCCATCTCCTAATGCCTGGGGGTGCTGAAGAAACTGATGCTATTTTGAAATTCCTTGCTAAAGAAATTTCAGTTAACTGCTTTGTAAATATCATGGATCAATACAGGGTGGCAGGCACAGCTCGCCAATTTCCTGAACTTAATGCCGTAATTTATGCTGAAGAGTATCAGCAGGCCATACAAAAAGCAAAAAAGTATGGATTGACTCGTCTTAACAACAGTTAGAAACAAAAAACACCTAAAAAGGAGAAAAAAATGACTATTATTTTACAAGATCTTCCTTACGAAAAAGATAGGCTGGAACCTCATATCAGTGCAAAGACATTGGACTTTCATCATGGGAAACACCATAACGCTTATGTTACTAACCTGAATAAGCTAATCAAAGGAACAGACCTGGCCAATGAAAAATTAGAAGATATTATCAAAAAAACAGTAAATGATACTGACAAAGTTGGAATATTCAACAATGGGGCGCAAGTTTGGAATCACACATTTTACTGGCACTCAATGAAACCTAATGGAGGGGGATTACCCACAGGCGAAATTGCAGAGAAAATCAAAGCCGATTTTGGAGAATACAATAACTTTGTTGAGCAATTGAAAAATGCCGGACTTACTCAATTCGGCAGCGGCTGGGTATGGTTGATCATCAAAAACAATAAGTTAGAGATTATGAAAACTTCAAATGCTGATACACCCATAGCTCATGGCTTGAAACCTTTACTCACAATAGATGTATGGGAGCATGCATATTACCTTGATTATCAAAACAAACGAGGTGAATACCTTGATAACTTTTTAGCTAATCTTGTTAATTGGGAGTTTGCCAACTCCAACCTTGTTTAACTAAAAAAACAGCAAAAAGGCTATTAATTAGCTTTGAGTTTATTTAATGCTTTTTGTTTTTTGAATTAAAACAATTAAGATGCTAATTGTTTAACTTTTCTCAAAAGACTTATGTCATCTTTAATATTTATAAAAACCAGGAAAGAATATGGATAAAGATTCAAAAAACAGTGCTTTAGAAAAACTTATTTTGCTTTTAAAACTTGAAAAAATTGAAGAAAACATTTTCAGGGGCAAAAGTGAGGATTTAGGTTTTGGAAGTATTTTCGGAGGACAGGTGTTTGGGCAGTCTTTATCTGCTGCCGCAAAAACCATTGGTAAAGAAAAACAGGCCCACAGTGTTCACGGATATTTTCTCAGGCCCGGCAACCCTGAACTTCCTGTTATTTACAAAGTTAAAAACCTAAGAGACGGACGCAGCTTCAGCACAAGACAGGTAAAAGCAATTCAAAAAGGAAAAATAATTTTTTCCATGACAGCTTCGTTTCATATAGAAGAAAACGGATTTGAACATCAATCTTCCATGCCTGATCTTCCAGTCCCTGAAAATTTAGTCTCGGATCTTGAATATCTAAGAAAAATAAAAGATAAATTACCTGAACCTATAAGAAAGAAACTTATCCGGGACAAACCCGTTGAAATAAGACAGGTAAATCCTGTTGATCCTTTTAAACCTGAAAAAAAAGAACCTTTTAAATATGCCTGGCTTAAAGCTTCAGGTATTCTTCCTAAAGATCCTCTAATTCATAAACTCATCCTTGCCTATGCTTCTGATTTTGGATTTCTGCCCACTTCATTATATCCCCATGGACAAACTTTTTGGGGGCCTGAAATGGCTGTGGCAAGCCTTGATCATTCAATCTGGTTTCATAGAAAATTCAAAATGGACCAATGGCTTCTTTATTCCATGGAAAGCCCAAGTGCATCAGGCTCAAGGGGATTTAACAGAGGGCAGATTTTTAATAAAGACGGAGTTCTTGTTGCCTCAACTGCCCAGGAGGGGTTAATCAGATACAAGGGAAGCAAAAGTAAAAAAGATTAGTTTACCTACCCCTTTCAAAGTTTAAAAAAGTTTGGTTTTCTTAGCTGACAACCCTTGATACAATTGACGACCTTCTTCATCTGTTATTTGAATATCAAGCTCTTTAGTAAGTATTTGGATAAGCTGCTGAGAGCTGGAAACTTGAATGGTTTCTTTTTTATTTCCCCGGCTTACGGAATACTCAAGATTATTTAATAATCGAGTTTCATTACCCAGAACTCGGGAGGCAACAAGCAGGTTAACCAAGGGCGCGTCAGGATGACGATGGGAATAAAAATGCCCTATCTCGCAATCGGATTGACCATAGCGTGCAAGCTCAAACCTGTACAATGAAAAAAAATCATTATCCTTTAAAACCTGAATATGATACTCGCCCTGACGTTTTTCATGAATACGAAAAACTTTATGACCGTCATTTGTTTCAGCCCCTGACATGGGAACCGGTACCCTGGGACAATAGGGGCCAAATCCTACATCCAAAACATAGGATTGCCCTTGACACTTAACTATTGACAATCGGTGAGTTAAACCCGGGTGAGTGTCCTGACCATAAATCACCCGTGCCAGATAAAGTTCTGGCGAAAAACCCAGCTCTTCAAGGATCTCATAAAAAAAACCATTGTGCTCAAAACAATATCCACCACGACGGTTAACTAAAATTCGGCTGAACAAAGAATCAAAGTCCAATGGCAGATCATGGCCAAGAAGGCACCCTACACTGCTAAAAGCAAAAGTTGCCAAATGACGGCTCACCAGCTGACAAAGAAAATCAAAGTCCAACTCCCGATTATCAAGGTTGAGGATTTTTAAATATTTGTTAACCATTTCGGTTCGATGCATTGATACTCTCCATAAAAAATCAAGACTGTTTTAAATCTTTGCCAACTGAATTAAAATTTGAATAAAATGCCAAAATAGACAAAAAAACAGTTTTTCTTCAGCCACTACCTAAAGGCATTTAACAGCTCCATCATAAAAAATAAAGCTGTTAAATACCATATTAATTAAAAAATCAGCTCACCTTAATTTTTTCATTTCCACTAAAACAAGGATTAGGCCTTGAAAATTTAAGATAGGGAACAATGCTTTGGTTTTTAACTCCACCTGTTCCATCATAAGTAATTGTAACAACAGGAATAGAAGTTTTTTCTTCAATTAAAGTTTTCATTGATTCTGTTACAAGGGATGGACAGC